>NZ_JBHZAV010000055.1:0-55566 GCF_042754445.1 Embleya sp. NPDC059213 | reverse complement strand
CTGTTCCCCCACGAGGACATGACCGCCGACATCAAGGGCAACCTCGCCCGCACCCACGACAAGGACCCCTGCCAACCCGCGATGCGAGTCGGCCGGGTACGCGAACTGGGCTGGGCGGCGACCTTCCTGACGTCGCCCTACGCCCGCTTCATCTCCGGCCACACCCTCGTCGTCGACGGCGCCAACTGGCAACGCCGTACCCTCCTCAACCCCACAGTCGTCACCGTGCGCGAGCAAATGGGGAAACGACCGTTCGAGCCGTAGGCCGGCCCCACCACACCGGGATCGCCGCTGATCACCAGGACCTGCCGCGAGGCGTCGAGTTCCATCCGAAGCCCGAGGCCGGAAACCCTCCTGACTCCGATCCCTGCCAAGGCGTCCCCGTCCGACAGTGACGTGGAGCCGACGAACCCGTCGCCTTCGGCCACCGCGTCTGCCGGAGCGGCCGGTTCCTCCGCTGAAGCGGTGAGATCCACTTCGCCGAACACGGGATCGGAAACCAGTCGCACCGGTGGCACTCCTTCAAGGTCGGACCTCCATGGTGCCGTGGGAGGTCGTCGGCTCTGCGCTCACACCCCCACCAGCCGACCAGGCGAGAGCGGAAACGTCGGAGCCACTCGTCCGGGCTAGTCTCGTTCCCGCAGCGGTCGGAAGAAGTCCCGTAGGTCGCGGGCCAGTTGCTCGGGCTCCTCGTGGGCCATGAAGTGCCCGCCGCGCTCCGGGGTGTGCCACTGCCGCAGGTCGGTGAAGATCCGCTCGGCGAGGCCGCGCGGCATTCCGCGGAACGCCGGCTCGTTGCTCAGCGTCACGGCGCCGGGCACGGTGATCGGCGGCACCGACCGGTTGTGCGGCCAGTCGTAGTACTCGCGAAACGACGTGCCGATCGACCCGGTGGTCCAGTACAGCGTCGCCACCGTCAGCAGCGTGTCGCGGTCCCAGCGCGTCGTCACGTCGCCGCCACAGTCGCTCCAGTCGCGGTACTTGTCCACGATCCACGCCAGCAGCCCCGCCGGGGAGTCGACCAGCGCGGCCGCGACGGTGTCCGGGCGGGTGGACATGATCCCGCTGTAGCCGCCGTCGGCGGCGTCGTACACGGCCAGCGCGTCGAGGAACGCCTGCTCCTCGGGCGTCGGCGGCGCCGCACCGAAGTCGGTCGGGACCACCGACGAGGTGACCAGCACGCCGGCCACCTCGTTCGGGAACAGCGCGCCCAGCCACTGCGTGATCCCGCTGCCGATGTCGCCGCCCTCCGCGCCGAAGCGGCCGTAGCCGAGTACGTCGGCCATGAGCGTGTGCCATGTCTCGGCGACGGCGCGCCGCGTGAACGGGCCGCTCGGCGGCTCGGAGAAGGCGAACCCGGGCAGCGACGGGATCACCACGTCGAACGCGTCCGCCGGGTCCGCGCCGTGCGCGCCCGGGTCGGTCAGCAGTTCGGCGATCCGCAACATCTCCACGAAGCTGCTCGGCCATCCGTGGCTGAGCACCAGCGGCAGCGGCGCCGGCCCTCCGACCGGGCCCTTGCCGCGCATGTGTACGAAATGCACCTTGCGGCCGCCGACTTCGGCGCGGAAGTGCGGGTACGCGTTCAGTCGGGCCTCGGCCGCCCGCCAGTCGAAGCCGTCCGCCCAGTACGCCACGAGCTTGCGCAGGTCGCCGGGATCGACCCCGGCCGCCCCGTACGCCGCGTCCGTCGCGGTGGTGAACCGGGTGCGTACGAGCCGCTCGCGCAGGTCGTCGAGCACGTGGTCGGGGACCGAGATGTGGTATCGCTCTGTGCTCATGTGTCCTTCGGTGGTTCATCCGCCGGCAGGGCGCGTGTCCCGGGACGACCGGGGCGCGGCCGGCGCGAACTTCGCATCGATAGCTGCAAACGCCGACCGCCCTTCGCTGATTCCGGACAGTCGCAAGCAACGCCCCGACGGATCCGGGGCCGACCGTTTCCCCGGCTGTCGGGCGCCATGCACAGTCGCCACAGGGTCTTCGCCGGTGGTCAACCTGCTGTACCCCTACCGGATCGTCTCGGATATCCGGCGAACCAGCGCCCCCGGAGCCCCCCGCCCGTCGCCCTGGTCAAGTGTGGTGGGACTGTCTCCCCCGCCCGGCACACCGGCCGCACGAGCCGCAGGCGGAGGGACTTCCCCGACCCGCAGCTCTCGACCGACACGCGCGCGCTCCGGCCGGAAACACCTGTCGAGTCGGCGATATGGGCCATGGGTCGGGGACGCGCCGCAGCCGCGCGCTGCGAAAGATCGTCGCGGCCGGTTCGCCGGGATGCCTGCGTGATGGGGTCGATCTCAGGGCTGTTCGCCGCCGGTCAGGCGTGTGCCGATCAGATCCCGACAGACCTCGACCGAGAAGGCCATCAGTGCGCCGGCCTGGGCATCGCGGAAGTGCCGCTGGATCGGCGAGGATCGCAGGAACCCCGAGCCGCCGCCGACCCGGAGCCCGAACTCCGCGATCGACTTGGCCACTTGGTTGGCGTACAGCTTCGCCTCCACGGCGGCATCCAGGGTGCCCGGCGCGCCCCGGTCGGCGAGCCACATGGCGCGTTCCGCGAGAGTGCGGGCGGCCAGGAGCTTGACATGGGCGTCGGCGGCGTCGAAGTGCACCCACTGCATGTCGCCCACCGGCCTGCCGGTGGTCGGTACGACGCGTTTGCGGGCATGGTCGACCAGCGCGTCGAGCGCGGCCTCGGCCACGCCGATCGACAGCCACGGCAGGCCGAGCGCGATGATGTTCGGCGCCGTCGGGTCGACGATGCGACATCGGTTCTCGTGACGCAGGAGCGTGTTGCGGAAGTTCACCAACTGGCTGCGGGTGCCGCGCAGGCCCATCGAGTCCCAGATCGACACCATCTCGACGCTGTCGTCCCGGCCGACCCCGAAGAACGCGGGCCCGTCCTCGACCAGTGCGTTGACCAGGAAATGATCCGCGATCTCACACCCGGACACGAACCGCTTGGCACCGTCCAGTTCGAATCCGCCGTCCACCGGACTGGCTCGCTGGAGCGGCATCAGGAACAGGTTCCCGCCGGTCGGCTCCGACAACGCGTTCGCGAACCGTTTGCCCGCCGCCAACTCGTCCGCATAGACGGGCGGTCCGAAGCCGACCAGCGCCTGCGCCGCGCCCAGATGCATCGTCCACACGCACGCCGTCGACGGGCACGCCTTGCCGACGATGCGCAGGATCTCCCCGAGCGCCTGGTAGGACAGCCCGGCACCGCCCCGGTCCCGAGGCATCGCGGCCAGGTCCAACCCCGCCTCGTGCAAGGCCGTCAGATTGGCGAGCGGGAGAGTGGCCTCGTGATCATGCCGGTCCGCCGCCGCCGCGAACCGTGGGGCCAGGTCCTGCGCCGCGTCGACGAACCGCTGTTCACCTCGGGAAACCGCAAACGGAGAAGTCACCGACCCAGCCTAGAAGCCGCGCCCGGAAGTCGCTTGCACGTTGGCCGAGTTCGGCCGAGTTCGACGGAGTCCGGTCGGGCGACGCGAGCCGGCGACCGGAGGATCAAGGGATCGCGGCCGGCCCCGGCCGCGATCCCCGGCAACGGGCGGGCATGCCTTCGCCTCCCACGCTCGGGACGGTCAGGGGCAGCGCTCCGGCAAGCGCATTCGTCCTCCGGGAGACAGGGCGCCCGCCGTGCCGCCCGTGGTGCGCGACGGGCGGCGGCGCAGCGGGGGAGCCGACGGTCCGTTCCGGTGACGCCCTGGGGCGGCCGTACCGGGGTGAATCGGTGTACGCGATGGTTCCTTCGATCGACACCCACGGTGCGGCCGTACCAGGGTGAACCGGTGTACAGGATGGCTCCTTGGATTGCCTGGCCGGCGGGCCAGGCCCGGAACCTGGTGCCGGATCACATCCCGGTCAGGACCATCATGAACAGGACGAGTACGAGCAGGGCGATGTAGGCAACGGAGTGAACGCGATCCGGGACGCGGCGGCCGATGCGCTTCACCACGGCGATGGTGGGCAGCGAACCGCCGAGCAGGGCCGCGGCGGAGATCAGATCGACGTAACCCACCCGGCCCGCATGCGCCGACGAGCCGGCCGCGAGTGCGTACACGATGCTCCCGACCACGGCGACGGGAAGGCTCAGCGGGTTCGCCATCGCGGCCGCTTCGGCCATCGGGAGACCCCTGCGCCGCAGGAGCGGGACCGTCATGACGCTTCCGCCCACTCCCAGGCACGCGGCGACCGCGCCGATGCCGGCTCCGCCGAAGGTGGTGGTGAGCCGGCCGAGGGGCGCCGGCCGTACGGCGTGTGTGGGTACCACGAACCCCTTCCGCAGCAGACTGTCGACGATCGTCACGACCAGATAGGCGGCGAAGAGCACGTGCAGCAGCGGGCCGTCGACCCACGTGGTCGCGACGGAACCGACGACGGCGCCGATCGCGACGAAGGCCGGCAGCGGCCACAGGTACTCGCGACGGAGCCGCCCGAGGCGCAGTTGCACCAGGGTCGCAGTCAGCGAATTCACCAGCATGACCGCCGTCGACGTCGCCACCGCGACGTGCATCGCATCGGTACCGGAATCCGCGGTGACCGTCTGGAAGGCGTAGACGACCGGGACGGTGATGAACCCGCCGCCGAAACCGAAGAGCACCGTCGTGACGCCCGTCAGGCAGCCGAACAGAAGGAGAACAAGAAGAGGAGTGAGCACTGCAGGAACGCTACGGACGCCCCTGGCCGGCGGGCAATCGATCGATCGCCATGTTCTTACGCGTAGCGGACAGCAAGGGTAGCGTCGCCACATGCGCAACATCCCCGTCGCGGAAGTGGACGGCCTCGATCGTGCCGTGCTGGCCATCGGCACCGACTATCCCCCCGATCACCTGCTCCCGTTCCACGAGCATCGCCGGACCCAGTTCCTCTACGCCGTCACCGGCGTCATGCAGGTGGAGACCGTCGACGGCACCTGGACCGTGCCCGCGCACCGCGCCGTACTGATCCCGCCCATGACCGCGCACCAGGTCACCATGACGCGAGTCGGCACGCGCAGCCTCTACATCGAGCCGAGTGCCGTCCCGTGGTTTCCCTCGCGCTGTCGAGTCGTCGACGTCTCCGCGTTGCTGCGGGAACTCATCCTCGATGCCGTCGAGATGGAACCCCGCTACCCCGAGCATGGGCGCGATGCCATCCTCATCGATCTGCTCCTGCACGAGATCAGGAACCTCACACCGCTTCCGCTCGATCTTCCGCTTCCCGCCGATCGGGAGCTGCGTCGACTGTGCGACGCGTTTCTCCGAAGTCCCGATATTCATGACCCGCCCGCCCGCTGGGCAGCAGCCCTCAACGTGAGCGAACGCACGCTCAGCCGCCTGTTTCGCAGTGGCACGGGTCTGAGCTTCACCCAATGGCGACAGCGTGCGTGTGTGCTGCACTCGCTGCGCCACCTGGCCGCGGGGGCGCCGGTCGCCCGGGTCGCGACCGCACTGGGCTACGAGAATCCCGCCGCCTTCACCACGGCGTTCGGAAACCTTCTCGGCCGCCCACCGACCGCCTACGGACCCGCCGCCATCCTCCGGCAGCGGTGAGCGGCGGGGGACGGTCGGCGAATCGACTCGGCGGTGGGCCCGCGTGTTCGCCGTGCAGTCGTCGGCTACGGAGCCGGCCGAGGTGGGCCCGCAGGTGGCTCGGGCGGGGCGCGGCAGTGCGGGGCCCGGCAGGGTGGGGCCGGGCGGCACCACGGCGCCGAGCCCGCACGGAGGGTGCAGGTCAGGCTTTGCCGTTGAGCATGATGGCGGTCAGGACGGTGCCGGCGACGCCCCAGCCCCCGTCGACGACTTCGTCGATCAGCACGACGGAGGTGCGGGCCCGCTCGCCGTAGAGTAGGCGATCACCACGCGGACGCCTGCGGTTTCGAGGGCGTCGGTCACCCGGGACCGGGCAGTGGCGTGAGCCGGGCATTCGGGGACCTTCAGACAAGTGGGGACCTGACGGCAGAAGATCGCGGCGCACGACTTCGGGGCAATCGGGCCCAGGAGCCGCGAGCGGGCGAGGATCTCGACGTCTTGGCGCGGCCCGATGGTCCGCTCGCCGGCGGCGACGTCCCGGGGCCGGTCGACCGTGTCCGACCCCTGACGCGCGAACTCGGTTTCGGAGGGCCCGGGTCGTCGTCGAGAGCGTCGCCGGCATCCTGCCTGCCGGGTTTGCCGAGCAGGTCGGCGTAGTAGGCCCCGGACGCCTCGGGTGTCGGTCCGCCGGCTCCGGCGCGGTGGAGTGCCGTGGTGAGGTGGGTGTGCCGGGCCCGGTCCAGGGTTTCGGCCGCTTCACCGGGTGTCTCGCCGCAGCGCGAGTTCCCTGTGCCGTGGACTCCCACGATGGACCGTGTCACGAAATGTCCCAAGCAGTGGGCGGGTTCAGGCGTAGGCGGTTCGACCATGTCGGGGACCGGCGCACGAAGAGCGCGACGTCCGCAGCGAAACTGACGAACAACGGTTCGCCGACTTCTCTGCCGAACACGCCCGGTGGAGCGGGCAGCAGGAATCCATCGATGCGTTGTTCGGCGGCCAGATCCCATGCCTGCACGTCGCCGTCCGCGGAGCCGGTGACGGCCACGGGCCGCCCGTTCCAGGTGGTGCACGCCACCACAAGCACCGACCCGGTGTGTCCGGTGAGGGGTTCGCCGGATCGCCCGAGTGGCGCGTCGGGTCCCGGGCGGCCCAGGTCCCATACCCGCACGGTGCGATCGTCGGATCCGGTGACCGCGACGGGCCGCCCCTCCACGAAGGTGCATGCCACCGCATTCACCGTCCCGGTGTGCCCGGAGAGGGGATCGCCGAGTTGCCGTCCGTCGCGCAGGTTCCATACCCGCACGGTGTGGTCGTCGGATCCGGTGACGGCGGCGAGCAACTCGTCACCATCCAGAACAGTGCACGCCACCGCATTCACCGTCCCGGTGTGTCCGGTGAGGTGACCGAGGAGTACTCCCGTGGTCAGGTCCCATACCCGCACGGTGTGGTCGTCGGCTCCCGTGACGGCGACAAGCCGCCCGTTCCGGACCGTGTACGCGATCGCATTCACCGCCCCGGCGCGTTCGGTGCGGGCGTCCCTGCGCTCGTACTCGAAGGGATCGGCCGTCCGCACGACGGCCGTCCAGGTGCCCGCTTCGGTCTTGTCCGCGAAGGCCAACGCGAGAGCCGCCGCCCGGAACCGTGTCGCGTCCAAGGCAAGGACGCGACGGCGGGTGGCGGGGTCGGCGTGGTGATGGTCGTGGATGGAGGTGCGGTAGACGGCACGGGCCAGCAGCGCCCCGGAGGTTTTGGCATCGAGGAATGCGGGGGCCAGTACGGCCGGGTCGCCGTGGACCAAGTACTCGGTGTCGACCAGGAGTTCGTCGAGGCGGCCGGCGGCTTCGGCGTAGGCGAGAGCGTGGCGCACGAGGTAGGGGGGTGCGCTGTCCCAAGTGCGGATGCGGCCGTCGAACGTGGTGTGCGTGGCGAGGAGATGGTCCAGGACGTCGCCGGGGGTGGGCGTCGCGGAATCGAGCGTGGGCTGTCGGGTGAGATGGTCGACGAGTGCCTGGTGGAAGAGGCGGTACAGCAGGGTTCCCTCCCGGTCGGGGATCGCACGCAGGTAGAACAGTGCGTCCGGCAGGAACGTTCGCGCGCGTTCGGGATCGACGTCGGCGAACAGGCCCGCCAACGGCAGCGCCACCTCCAGCGGCATGCCCTCGCCCCGGGCCGGCGCCAATGCCGACAGCACCGCGCGGATGCCGGGACCATCCGGACGGCAGGCCATGTCCAAGTCGAACACCGCCGGCAGCGTCGTGGGCACGGAACGGCCCAACTCTCCCGCCTCGTCGAGGTCGGCCGGCACCGGGACCCGGGTCAGGTGGAGGGTGAAGATCTCGGCCACCAGGAACGCCCCCCATTCCGCGCTCCGATCCGAGTGCGGAGACAGGCGATCGGCGATCGCCTGGGCGAGACGATGTCGGATCGCACGCATGCGAGGCGGAGCGTAACCGGCCAGGTCGGCGAGGCGAGCATTGAGGTGGTCCGCCAAGTCCTGGCGGATCTCGGCACGATCGACGGTGTCCAGGTCCAGCAGCCCACCCGCCGCGGACGCCCGGTCGAGCAAAGCCGCGAAGGCCGGCCACGACCGGGTGCCCACCAACAGGCGCACTCCCGCCCTGCCGTCCGGGCGGCGCACGTCCGCCAACCGGATCAGCTCCGCACACAACACCCCGGGGTCGGACGCCTCGTCCAAGGCGTCGACCACGACCACCGGGACCTCGCCCCGCTCGCGCAGCAGGCCCGTGCACACCGTCGTGCCCATCGACACGCCGGACGCGCGCACCATGCCGAGTTGACGAGCCATCGACGCGAACACCTCGGAAGAGGTGCGACCCCGGGCATGCACGGCGGCCAATCTGTCGTTGACCGAGGGACACC
The DNA here is from genome assembly GCF_042754445.1 of Embleya sp. NPDC059213. NCBI lineage: Bacteria > Bacillati > Actinomycetota > Actinomycetes > Kitasatosporales > Streptomycetaceae > Embleya > Embleya sp. NPDC059213. The sequence goes on along the minus strand of NZ_JBHZAV010000055.1, from coordinate 47,173 downwards.
CCGACGCGTCCCGGGCGTCCAGGCGTTCGCGCACGTGCGGCGCGACCTCCACCAACTCCGGGTGCGCGGCGCATGCCAACGCCCCCAACAGAGCCGACTTCCCCACCCCGGGACTGCCGGTCACCACCCGCAGGCCACCCGCCTCGACGTCGTCCAACCAGGGTGCGAGCAGGCGCAGTTGCGAGCGTCGACCGGTGAACCGGGTACCGGCCCGGTCGGTGAAGTGCCGGGCGTCCGAAGGGTCGAGGAACACCCGCAGCATGGGATCCACACCGGCCGCGCGGGCGGTTGCGGGATCGTAAGCGGGGTTGGGGAAGAACGGCAGGTCCGGCTCGTCCTCGGCCAGGACCATCGCGGTGCTCTGCACGCTCTGCACCGTCCCGGGCATCCCCTCCACCTGCCGGCGGATTCTGCGGGCCACCGTCGAGAACGGCACGTGCGACCGTGCGGGGTCCGTGTCCAACCCGGTGCGAGCGATCTCATCGAACACCTCGGCAAGGGCGACGCTGAACCGCCCGTCGTACGCGCTCTCGTGCCCGCTCGACGCGGCGATCACCCACGCGTTTGCCGGCGAGTCCGACCGGTGCACCAAGTGCGGTAATGCCGCCGCGCGACCGGCCCGGCACAAGTCGAACAGGAACAACGTCGGAACACCCAGTTCCTGCGCGTCGTCCACCCATTGTGCGGCGTTCGTGCCATGCCCCACCCGGGCGTCCGCGGGAACCACATCCACACGATCGGGGTTCGAACCGCTCGCCTGCCCGTGGGACGCCACGTAGACGACCCGCGCGGTCCCGATTGCGCCGGCCACCGCAACGCGCAAAGCGGCCGAACCGATGTCCATGTGTACATCGGTCGTATACCCGAGTCGGTTCAGCGCGGCCACGACCGGCGGCACCACCTCGTCCACGAACGGCAATTCCGACCACACCGACGCGCCGACCGGAACCTCGCCCCCCGACCCGTCCGCCGCGAAACGCCCGATCCCCACCACCAACGCACGCCCGACGACATCCACCCACGCCCCCGACTCCCGTACGGAGCAATCAGCGTGCCAGACATCGCACATCGGCCGGGCCACACCGCCGAACGCGAGCGAGACCGCAGGCACAGGCGTCCCGGACGTCTCGTGAGACATGTCGGCCCGACCGGGACAGCCGCGTGGTCGAAGCAATCGGGTCGGGCCGCGTCGGGCGGCTCAGCGTGGTGGGGGGCCCGCTGTCCAGGCGCCGAGGAGGAGCCCGGTGTGGTCGGCGAGTTGGGCCGGTGTCAGGGGGTGCCCGGTCTCCAGGATGACGGCGACGACAGGGCCGGCGAGTTGGGCGGCGGCCAGCGGCGGAGTGGGCATGGCGGCGGCGTGCGGACGTACGCGAGCGAGCACGGCCGAGGTGGCGGTGCCGACGAGGTCGGCGGCGCGGACGAGATCGCGTACCGCGCTGTCGTGCTGCGCCTCGCCCAGCAACGCCCGGTAGGCGAGGCCGGCCGGCGAGGTGGTGAGGAAGGTGGTCAGTGCTTCGAGGAAGGCGAGGAGGTCGTCGGCGGGACGGGCCTGCGGCTCGACGGCCAATTCGTGGGCGGCGTCGGACGTGCTCGCCTCCAGCAGGATCTCGGCCTTGGTGGACCACCACCGGTACACGGTCTGGCGCCCGACTCCGGCGCGTTCGGCGATGCCCTTCATGGTCATCGCCGCGTACCCCTGTTCGACGAGCATGTCGTCGACCGCGTGCAGAACGGCGATCCGCGCCGATTCGCTGCGGGGGCGTCCGGGTGTGGCCTGTCCGTGGGCTGTGCGTGACATGCGACCAGCTTATCAAGACACGATGCCTCGAAATGATGCTAGCCTCATATCGAGGCACGTTGCCTCGAAATTGGAGCGGGCCGCCACAGGCATGTCCCGCACTCCCCGGACACCATAGGGAAACCCCATGAAGACAACCCACCGCTGTACGGTGCTGGCCCGGCGCCACCTCACCCCCCGCACGGTCAGACTCACCTTGGGCGGCCCGAGCCTCATCGGCCTGACTCCCCTGCCGGCCCAGGACATCGAGGTGCTGCTCGCCGACGCCCGCGGGAGCCGGGTCAAGCGGCACTACACGATTCGGCAGGCCCGCCCGCAGGTCGGCGAGTGGGACATCGACGCGGTCCTGCACGCCGGCGGCGGGCCGGGCAGCACCTGGGCGGCGAGCGCCGAACCGGGTTCGCCCGTGGAGTTCGTCGGCCCCAAGGGAAAGTTGCAACTCCGGCCGGCCGACGGCCATCTGTTCGTCGGCGACGAAGCCTCCCTGCCGGCGATCGCGGCCCTGACCGAGGCACTGCCGGCCGGTCAGGAGGCCGCCGTCGTCGTCGAGACCGAGTCTGCCGCCGACCGGGTCCCGATCGTGGCGGGCCGGGTGCGCTGGCTCGAGCGCGACGGCGTCCCGGCCGGCGACCCGCAGGCGCTTCTCGCCGCGGTCGCGGAGGAGTTCCGGGCGGGCCGCTTCGAACAGGTCTACCTCCTCACCGAGGCCCACGCGGCGCGGTCGCTCCGCGAACTCGTGCACGGCCTGGGTGTCCGGCCCGACCACGTCTTCGCCAAGGGCTACTGGACCGCCGACCGCCGCCCCGCCGTCACCTCGCGGAACCCGACGTGACCCCAACGGCGCCCGAATTGCGGGGCGCACCGACGAAGCGACAGGTCACCGCCGCCTTCCGAGGACTCCTGGTCGTCCGGCTGCTCGGCGCCCTGGCCAACGGCGTGATGCTGCCCTTCATCATCCTGTGGGCGCATCGTGTCGGCGGGCTGAGCGGAGCGGCGGCCGGCGCGCTGTTCCTCGTCCAGGCCGCCGGCGAGTTCACCGGCGGTCTGGCGGGTGGCGCCCTGGCCGACCGCATCGGCCACCGCCGCATGCTGCTGCTGTCCACCACCGGGATGGCCCTCGGCTACGGCAGCCTCTTCCTGGTGCACCACCCGATACCCGCCCTCGGTCTGTTCCTGGCCGCGGGGCTCTTCGAGTCGGCGTTCCACCCCACGATCGCAGCGCTCATCGGCGACCTGCACGCCGACGAGGACCTCGCCCACGCGTTCGGCCTGACCCGGGTGGTGGCCAGTGTCGGCGGCGTGATCGGCCCGATCCTGGGAGCCGTCGCCGTCACCTTCTCGCTGTCGGGCGTATTCGCCGCCACAGGCGCCCTGCTCGTCGGCGCCGCCCTGACGGTGCTCGTCGCCGTTCCCCCCGACCGCGTCATCGGCCCGGAGACGGCCGAGAAGGACAGCGGGGAAAACGCCGCGGAGGTCTACGGCGCGGTCACCCGGATCCTGCGCGACCGCAGACTGGCACTGCTCATCCTCGGCGGCAGCCTGCTCAGCATCACCTTCACCTGGTGGGAAGCCGACGGCCTGGTACTCCTGAACGGACTCCACCCCCTGGGTACCACCGCCTACGCGGCCCTGTTCGCCATCGACGCCCTCGCCATCATCGTGTTCCAACTCCCCGTCACCCGCTGGACCCGCCGACACGACACCGGTCGCCTGCTCTTCCTCGGCGCCGCGCTCCAAGGCGCGGGCCTCGCGGGATTCGCCGCCGCCGGACTCGGCTACCCCGCACTCGTCGTGGCCGTCCTCGTCACCTCCCTCGGCATGATGATCACCGGCCCCGTCACCTCGGCCTTCATCACTCGCCACGCCCCACCGGGACGCAGCGCCACCTACCAGGCCGCCCTGTCCACCACACAGGACATCGGCACCGCGATCGGCCCCACCTCCGGACTCGCCCTCGGCCGCATCGCCACACCCGCCCTGGTATGGATCTCGGCGCTCCCCCTGGGCCTCATCGCCGGCATCGCCACCGCACGGGCCGCCCGCCCGCCGTCACGACCGGACCCCGGTGCCGCGACGGTCGGCAGCGCACATTCGTCGTGAAAGGGACCATCAAGGACCCGGTGTACACCCTGGGCAAAGGGAGTCATCCGATGCCCGACATCGCGATCACGACATCCGGGTCGACTGCGGTGGAGGCCGTTTCGGGAACGTCCGGGCCGGCTGACGGGCCGGGCGTCGACCGTATGTCGACGGCTGCGGTGGCCGAACTCGCGGGGAAGGGAGCCGAGTTGGCCGGGGCCGGGCGATCTGTGCCGGCTCGGTTCCCCGGCGTGGTCCGGGAGTTGCCTGCACCGATCCGCTGTGCGGGTCGCCCGGTCCGCGACGTCTCTCGGATTCCCGCCGGACCCGGCCACGTTCGACCGGGCTCAATTGTCCGAGTCGGGGTCCCACCCGCAGTCCACGAGCAGTTCCCGGACCCGCCGCACCGCCGGGTCGGTCGACTCCAAGTCGCCGGCAATACCGTATGCGTCGTGGTGGGCCTCCAGGAAGGTGGTGAACGCGAACATCACATCCCCCAGGCTCCGCACCGACATTCCCTCGTCGGTGGGATGCGGGTGCCGGGTCAGCCTTCGTCGGCGACCTTCGCGGGGGCGCGCAGGCCGTCGAAGAGGATGGTGGCCAGCGCGTCGGATACCGTCCCCACCGGGAGGGCACCGCTCGGGCGGTACCACTCGATGAGCGAATTGACCGTGCCGAACAGCAGCTTGCTGATCAGGCCCGGATCGATGTCGTCCCGCACCCCGCCCTCGGCGGCGGCCTCGGCCACCAGGTCGGCCACCCGGTGGTCGAAATCGCGTCGCCGAGCCAAGGCCCGTTGCTCCACCTCGCTGTTGCCGCGCACCCGGAGCAACAACGTCACGTAGGGCAGTTGTTCGGCGAGGACCTCGACGCTGCGCCGGACGGTTCGTTCCAGTCGCGTCGTGGCGCCGGTCGACTTCTCGCGCTCCTCGTCCAGCACGGCGAACAGGGCGTCCAAGGCCCGGTCGACGGCGAGTTCGAGGAGTTCCTCCTTGCCGGCGACGTGGTGGTAGATGGCGGATTTGGTGATGCCCAGACGCCGGGCCAACTCCTCCATGCCGGTGCCGTCGTAGCCGCGTTCGTTGAACGCCGTCACCGCGATCGCCAGGAGGGATTCGCGGTCGTAGCCTGGCCGGCCCCGGCGTCCGCCGGTGCCCGAGGGGAGAGTGGTGCTCATACAGGCATTGTGGCAAACACGCCGGTCACGGCTCGCGCAGGTCACGGACGCGGCGCAACTTGCCCATCGAGCGCTCCAGGGTGTCCACGTCCACCACGTCCACCTCCACGCTCACGCCGATGCCGTCCTTGACCGCCTTGGCGATGGCCGCCGCGGCCGGTGCCCGGGTCGCCGGATCGCTGCCCACCCGGGTCTCGGCGCGTATCAGCATGTGGTCCATGCGGCCTCGGCGGGCGAGTTCCACCTGGAAGTGCGGGGACACGTCGGGCGTGCGCAGCACGATCTCCTCGATCTGGCTGGGAAAGACGTTGACCCCGCGCAGGATGATCATGTCGTCGCAGCGCGCGGTGATCTTGTCGATCCGGCGAAACGCCGGGCGGGCGGTGCCGGGCAGCAGCCGGGTCAGATCGCGGGTGCGGTAGCGGACGACCGGCATGGCCTCCTTGGTGAGGGAGGTGAAGACCAACTCGCCATGTTCGCCCGCGCCGGCCGGCGCGTCGGTGAGCGGGTCGACGATCTCGGGATAGAAGTGGTCCTCCCACACGTGCAGACCGTCCTTGGTCTCCACGCACTCCTGCGCGACGCCGGGTCCGATCACCTCGGACAGCCCGTAGATGTCGACGGCGTGGATGCCGGCCCGCTCCTCGATCTCGCGGCGCATCTCCTCGGTCCACGGCTCCGCGCCGAAGATGCCGATCCGCAGGGACGAGCCGCGCGGGTCGACGCCCTGCCGCTCGAACTCGTCGAGCAGGGCCAGCATGTAGCTGGGGGTGACCATGATGATCTCGGGCTCGAAGTCCCGGATGAGCTGCACCTGACGCGCCGTCATGCCACCGGAGGCGGGGATCACCGTACACCCGGCGCGCTCGGCGCCGTAGTGGGCGCCGAGTCCGCCGGTGAAGAGCCCGTACCCGAACGCGTTGTGCACCCGGTGTCCGGGCCGGCCGCCCGCGGCCCGGATCGAGCGGGCGACCACGTCGGCCCAGGTGTCCAGGTCGCCGTCGGTGTAGCCGACCACGATCGGCTTGCCGGTGGTGCCGCTCGACGCGTGGATCCGGCGGACGTCCGCGCGCGGGACGGCGAACATCCCGAAGGGGTAGGTGTCGCGTAGATCCGCCTTGGTGGTGAAGGGGAACAGCGCCAGGTCGTCGAGGGTGCGACAGTCCGCCGGTCGGACCCCGGCGGCGTCGAACTTGCGCCGGTACAGCTCGACGTTGTCGTACGCGTGCCGGAGGGTGGCCTGCAACCGTCCGAGTTGGAGGTCGCGCAGCTCGCTGCGGTCCATCCGCTCGCCTGCGTCGAGGAGTTCCCGCGGCGGGGCGTCGCCCAGTCGTGGCGGGGACGCGGTGGTGCGCTCGCTCATGCGGACTTCTCCATGCCTCGGATGCCGCGACTGCGACCGCGAAACTCCGCGACCACCTGTTCGTCGCGAGTGACGGTCACGTCGTAGATGCCGCTTCGGCCGAACCGGCCGACCTCGTGCGCCTTGGCCACCAGCGTGTCGCCCTCGTACGCGGGGGCGACGAAATCGACCGTGGCGCCGGCTCCCACGGTGGTCGGACCGTGGCTGTTGCAGGCGCACGCGAAGGCGGTGTCGGCCAGCAGGAAGATGTAACCGCCGTGGGCGAGGCCGTGGCCGTTCACCATCGAGGCGGTCACCACCATGCTCAGGTGGGCGGCGCCCTCGCCGGCCTCGTGCAGTTCGATCCCCAGGCCCTGGGACGCCCCGTCCGCGGCGAACATCCGCTGCGCGGGATCCTGGACAGATGTCATGTGTGCTTCGCCGTCCCTATAACTGACCGAACATTCGGTTACGTTAGTGGCGGCTCCAGTAATCCAGGACTTGCAACCTTGTGTCAAGGGGTGCGGCGCATGTCCGAACGGAACGCACGGGCAGATCGGGAACGCATCGGACTCGTCACGTACGGGCGGCTCGTGGACCGGGATCCGGTCGAGGTGCACGAGCGCATGTCGGCCGCCTACGGCGAACGGCGCGGCCCATGCCTGCTCGACACGATCGGGTCCGCCGCGGGCCGGGCCGAAGGGCGGGCCGGCCGGCCGCGGTGGCACTACAGCCCTGAGCGCAAGCGGCTGTTGATCGAGTGGAAGTAATCACTCGATCAACGCGGTTCCCCGGTTCGACAGCGGCCTCGATCCCGACACGGTCGCGACGACCATCCGCACCGTCGCGATCAACGCGCCGCTCATCCCGCCGGACCCGAACCGACCCGACGGGCCACCGGCCGTACTCGTTCGTCGCCGCCCTGACCCCGGACCGAACCTCGTGGACCGCCGTCCTGGACGCGGTCGACCCGGAGCACACGCTTCGCCTGCTACGAGAGCACCCCGAACCGGCGCGACATCCAAGCCCGGAGCCACACACGACTCACGGGACGGAACGCTCTGTCAGAAGCCGTGTGACGATGTCGTCGAGGATGGCAAGCACGTCGCGCAGGGGGTACGTGTCGTCGCCGAGCGCATGGTGGAGTTCGATGCCGTCGACGGCCGCGTAGACGAACTCGCCGATGGTGCGCAGGCGTTCGGGATCCAGCAGCGGGCGTTCGTCGGACGCGGCGTCGGCGTTGATGGTGTCGGCGAACGCGCGGACCGTCCAGGCGTTCAGTTTGGCGAGCCGGGCGCGCAATGCGTCGTCCCGCAGGCCGAGTGCGGCGATGGCGAAGTACGCGCGGGTCGCGTCGCCGTCCTGGCACATGCGTTCGACGCCGTCGAGGTACACCTGCCAGCGCTCTTGCCCGGGTGGCAGCTCGCGGGCCTTGTCGGCGAAGTCGACCGCCTGGTCCTGGTAGAGGCGGTCCATCAGGGCTTCGATGAGCCCGTGCCGGGTGCCGAAGTGGTACGAGACGGTGGTCACGTCGACGTGGGCTTCGCGAGCGACGGCGACCAGGGTCAGCCCGGCCGTCCCGGCGCGGAGCAGGACGCGGTGTGCCGCATCGAGGATCGCGGCGGTCGTCCGTGGAGAGTCCGCAGGGCGACGGTCCAGCGGGGTGCCTTCCCCGGGGTTGCGGCGGACGACTTCGCGCGGCCGACCGCGTCCGCGGCGAGGCTGGGGTGCGCCGGGTGATGTGTCCATGCCACTCCGTTGAGATGCCGGCGAATTCTTCCCATGGTCGCGCGTTCTGCGGCGACTAGCGTCACCCGCCTGTCACGTCGCGAAGGGGAAACATCGATGAAGCATCTCATTGCGGACGCAAAGTGGGGAATGACCCGGGCGTGTCTGGTCGGCGCGAAGCATCTCGCCCTGCCGTTCAAGGAACTGCCCTCGGCATCGCCGGAACGTTTCCCCAAGGTGCGGACGGTGCGGGGCGCGATGGTGTCGATGCGCGACGGCGTGCGCCTGCTGACGGACGTCCACCTGCCGGCCGACCGCACCGCGCGCCCGTCCGGACCACACCCGGCGATGCTGATCCGGATGCCGTACGGGATCCGCGAGGCGTACGCGTACATGCCCGCCGTCGGCCGCTTCTGGGCCCGGCGCGGCTACGCGGCGGTGGTGCAGGACGTCCGCGGCCGGTTCGGTTCGGAGGGCGAGTGGCGTCCGCTGGTGCACGAGGTGGACGACGGCTACGACACGATCGATTGGGTGGCCGACCAACCCTGGTGTGACGGCCGGGTGGCGATGACCGGCGAGTCCTACTACGCGTTCACCCAGTGGGCCGCCGCGGCGTCCGGCCATCCCGCGCTGGCCTGCATCTCGCCGGGCGACATGGGCCTGGACATGCACACGCTGCTGTTCGAAGGCGGCGCGCTGTGCCTCGGCAGCACCGCGATGTGGGCGTGCGACCAGGCAGGGCGCGGGTTCCTCAACTGGCATCGCCTCGATACCCGGCAACTGCCGGTACGGGACATGGCGGACGCGGCCGGACTGCCCGGCGGGCTCTACCGCGAGTTCGCCGACCGCCCCCAACGCACGGGTCCCGACGACCACTTCTGGAACGCGCACGACTTCCGGCACCTGCTCGACCGCGTCGAGGTGCCGACGATGGTGTGGAGCGGCTGGTACGACAACCTGCTGCCCGGCACGCTCCAGTGCTGGACGGAGCTCGAGGAGCGCCGCCCGGACCTGGCGCACCTGAGGCGCCTGGTGATCGGCCCGACCGACCACGAGACAAGCTGCGACTTCGACGGCAGGGTGGGCCGCATTCCGATCCCGGCCGGTCCCCGCTCCTGGGACCGGGTGCTGGCGTTCACCGACGAGGTCCTCGCCCGGACCGGCGGGTCGACGACGGTACCCGTCAAGCTCGACGGACCCCGGGTACGGGCGTACGTCACCGGAGCCGACCGCTGGCACACCGCCGACGCATGGCCGCCCCGCGACACCGCCGAACTCCGCCTCTACCTGCGGGGAAACCGCGAACTCACCACCGACGAACCCGAGTTCAGCGAGCACGCCGCACGGTTCGGTTACGATCCGGCCGACCCGGCGGCGCCGTGGGAAGGCAAGGACCTGTGGGGGATGACCAAGGCGCTGAGGGACCGCCGCGATCTCCACACGCGCCCCGACGTGTTGGTCTACCGCAGCGAACCGCTGACGGACGACATGGTCGTCGTCGGCCCGATCACGGCCACGATCCACGCCTCCACGACCGCCGATGACGCGGACGTCACCGTCGCGTTGGTCGACATCGCCCCGGACGGTTCCGCCCAACTCGTCCAGGAGGGCATCCGGCGCCTGACGCACCGCGATCCCGCCAATGCGCCGACGCCGGTGGAACCGGGTCGCGTGTATGCCGCGTATGTCGGCCTGGCGGCCACCGGTCATCGCTTCCGCGCGGGTCATCGGATCGGCGCCGAGATATCCGGCAGCGCCTTCGACCGCTGGGACCGCAACACCCGTGCGGGCACGACGACGATTCATCACGACGCGGCCGCCGCGTCCCACCTGGACCTGCGGGTTGCCGGAGGCACGTCATGACGCGCCCCGCATCCGCCGCGGCCCTGCCGAGACGCGTGCGGTGGGGGTACGGAGGCGGCGAGTGGGCCAACGCCGTTATGTGGACGGCGTTTTCCACCCTGTTCCTCTACTACATGACCGACGTCGTCGGCGCGTCCGCCGCGCTCGGCGGAACGGTGGTGGCGCTGGGCACGGTGTGGAACGCGGTCCTCCAGCCGTACATCGGCCGGCGCTCGGACCGCCTGCGCTCGCGCCACGGACGCAGACTCCCCTTCCTGACGGCCGCGGCGATTCCGTACGCGGTGACGTCCTGGCTGCTGTTCACCGACTTCGGCCTGACGGGCATCGCCCGTGCGGCCTACTACACCGCGGTCGCACTGGCCTGGTTCACCAGCCTGACCGTCTTCTACGTGCCCTACGGAGCACTCGGCGCCGAGCTGAGCACCGACCCGACCGAGCGCACCGCCCTGTCGAGCGTACGCACCGCCTTCTCACAACTCGGCGCACTCGTCGGCGCAGTCACCCCCCTCGCGCTCCACGGGGTACTCGGCGACGCCCTGGGCGGCAGCGACAGGGCCGGCTGGTCGGCCGCCGCCGCGGTATGCGCCCTGTTGGCCACCGGCGGACTGCTGGTGACCCGGGCGACGGCGCGCGGCCGCGAACCGGCGGCGGAACCCGCGACCGTCCGACCACGAGAGGGCCTGGCGATGGTCCGCGAGTCCCGTATCGTGCGACTGGCGCTGGGCATGCTCGCGTTCGGTTGGGCGCCCTTGAGTGTCACCGGTGCGGTCGCGGTGTATTACGGCGTCCATGTCATGGGCTACAGCGAGGACACCGCGTCCCTGGTGATGCTGACCTGGTTCGCGGCCGGACTCGCGTGGCTGCCGCTGGTGCGCCGAATGACCGACCGGATCGGCAAGCCCCGCACATACCTGCTGTTCACCGGCTGCTGGGCCGTGGTGCAGTGCCTGTTCGTCTTCCCGGGCCGGGGCGACGACGTCCTGTTCTGGACGCTCATCCTGCTCAGCTCGGCCGGCAGTATGGCAGTCGCCGTCACCGGCTGGGCCATCCTCCCCGACATCGCCGACACCGAATCGGCCCGCACCGGAGAACGCCGCGAAGGCACCCTCTACGGCCTGGCGGCCTTCGCCCAAACCGCACTCGCCGCGGTCGTCGTCTGGCTCGCCGCCCTCGCCCTGTCCTTCGCCGGGTACGACGGCGGCGACCACCCGGATGCCCGGGCACGCCACGCCATCACCGTGCTGATGTCGCTGGGAACCGCCGTGTGGATGCTCCCGGGCATGTGGTGCGGCCGGCAGATCCACCACATGGTCCGCGCGCCCCAACCACGGGTACAGCAGGGCACGGCACGTCGGTAGGCACCGCGTGGACCGGCATCACAACGGCAACGCCGACCGACGCGCACACGGCACGGACCGGACCCACCGGATCGGCGGCAGCACGACGGGCCCTCACCTGTCCGGGGCCACGGTGCCCACAGCGGGTGCTCACCAACGCCGAGGTGTGGACGAGGCGTTGCAGCATGCGGTGGTAGCGGGTCGGCCGACGCAGGTTGCCGCCGACCTTGCCCGAGTCGTGGGGCGCGGAAGCGGAGCCTGCCCGGGTCGCCCTCGTCGTCGGTCCGGGATCTGCCACCACCCGCGAAGGGGCACCTCGGAGCCGTCGTGTCGTGCGATGAACCGGTCGGATTCCGGGGCAACCACGACCGGCCGGCGGTGTGTTTCGGCTGCTCGGGAACAGGGGCGCTTGCGCGTCCGGGTACCGACGAGCCGTTGATCCCGCCGATGCGCCGGCCGCCCTAGTCCGCGCCCCGGTTCCGCACCCGGGGTGCCGGGCGCCGGGAAGGCGGCGTAATACCGCGCCGGTAAAGCCCGCCCGCCGAATTCCTCGCCCCGAAGAATGTCGACGCATTCCCCGCCGTCCCCGAGCGGTCGCGATACCGGGTGGTCGCGAAAGGGGCGCGACGGCCCCACGCCGTGGCTCCGGGCGGCCGATCACGATCCCGCGCCGCGCACGAAATCGCCCGGTGGCGGGGGCACCGGCCGGAGCGGCCGAGTCGTCCCACACCACCGGGCGGGTAATGCGGCACCGCCTCGAAGCGTCGACACCCGCACATCCCGACGCGTCGACTCGGTGTCGACCATCTCAAGCCCGGTTGACGCGAGCCTGGTTGACTCCTGTTCGGCTAACTCAGGCTCAGCGTGAGCGTCCCCGAGTAGGTCCCCGGGCGTACGAACGCCGGGGTCGTCAACGTCAGGGCGGCGTCCGCCGAAACGCTGCCGCCCGTGGCTCGACCCTCGACCGGCGTCTGCGTGCACAACTGGGCCTGGGTCGTCCCGAGCGGCCCCGCAGTGCCGGGGGTGACCGTTCCGGGTGCGCCGTCGGCCGCCGCGCACGCGGGGGTCCAGGTCACGCTCCCGACCGGGAGCCTGTCGGTGCCGTTCTCGGCCGTCATCTCCGACATCGTGCCGGTGAGCGACCACCCGAGGTCGGTCCCTCGGGCATCGACCACGGTGACCCGGTTGAGCGCCGCGTTCAGGCGCAGCGGTTTGCCGTCGATCGTCGCGCTGCCGAAGTCGATCCGGCCGCCGGCCTGGGACATCGTCAGGCCGCCGGGCTTGATTTGCCCACTGACCGACTGGGTCAGCCCAGCCGGGCCCTCGCCCACCGTGTACGGCGTCCGCATGCCGATCGCGGGGTTGCCGAACTCGTACGCCGCGACCGCGGCGGTGGCCGCGGCGGTCACCGTGAATGTCGCGGTGAACGAGCCGTTCGCGTCCGCGGTGGTGGTTATGGCGTCCTCGGTCGGCGCCCCGGGCCCGTCCTGGGGTTGGACGGTGATCTGGGCGTTCGGCGAGAACGCGGTGCCGGTGACGGTCACCCGGGTGCCGACCGGACCGGTGTTCGGGCTCAGCACCAGCCCCCGCCCGCCGACCGGTACGGACACGACGGTCAACGGCGCCTCCAGGGCCACCGATCCCGACGTGACCTTCAGGAGCGCCGTCGTACTGGGAACCGCGCCGGCGACGTGCACCCACCCCGACAGCACACCGTCGACGACCTTGACGTCGCTCGCGGCGATGGTCGAGTAGCCGTTGTCGCAGAATCCGCCGAACTCGGGGAAGCACATGGTCAACCCCACCGGACCGGCCGGCCAGTGTGCGCCGGACAGTGTGACCCGGGAGTTCGAGTCGACGGTGCTCGGCGTCGCGGTCAGCGTGGGCGCCTGACTGCCCTGCTCGACCGTGTACGACGCGAGCACGCCGTTACCGGAGATCGGCACGCACGTCGCCGTCGCGAGCAGGTTTCCGCCGACGATGGTCTGCACCACGATCGACTTCAGGGTGAGGTCCACCGTGGACCCGGCCGGCGCGCCGACGATCGTCGTGGGCACGGTGAACGGGGGCGGCACGATGGGCGTGTTCACCTCGATCGGCGTCTCGAACGAGGGTGGCGCCACCGAGAGATCCCCGGTCGTACCGCCGGACATGGCGAACGTGTAGACGGACTTGATCGTCGCGAGCGGAATCGGGATCGGGCTGGTCGCCGGACTCCCACCCGCCACGACGTGCATCGAGGTGGCACCGTCGCCATGCGTCGGGTCCAGGGTCACCTCGAACCGCTGCTGCCCCTCGGGGGCACCGACCGGCGTGGTACACCGCATGACCGGGGTCACGGTGCCCGCGCCCGCCGACGGCGCGAGGGCGACCAGGCCGCCGCCGAGGGCCAGGGCGCTCGCCGCCACCGAGGCGGCCCAGCGATGGCGGGTCAATCGTCGGGATAACCGTTTTGACACGTTGCTCCTTCGTGTGGACGGCCGGTGCGGACGGCCTGTTCGGAGCCCGTCGGAAACGAAAGGCGTAGCGAACTATTCGCACATTTGGATCATCGGTAGTCAAGAGCGAGACGCGATCCGATTCAGTCGACACGTGTCACCATGATCGAGAAATACCCGGGAAACCGAATATTCTTTGCCGAGGTGACTGGTGGTGAATTGCGATCATGAATTGTCCATCGCGGATTTCGCCGTCGGGGTATTGCGTTCCGATCCTGCTTGACGAAATCCGAGACTTCGGATTCACTCCAAATGCGCCGACAGGAACTTTCCGCAGTATCTGTCGAAAGGGGCACCTTCCATGTCACGATCCAAAGCCCTCGCGGCCTGCGCCGCCGTCTTCGCCGGTGCCATGGCCGCGACCGTCGCCCTCAGCGGCACGGCCACGGCCGGCGGTCCGTCCACCGCGAAGTACGACTGTCTGACCTCGATCGGGGTCAGCTACACCGGCAAGACCGCGACGTTCACCACCAACGCGTCGCACCAGCTCTCGGCCACCATCGCGCTCGCGCCGCTGATCACCATCAACAACGGCGATCTCACGATCACCGCCAACCTCGGGGGTCCGAGCGGCACGGTCACCTTCAGCGGTACCGCCGGCACGTCCGGTCCCTTCGGTCCGGTCAACCTGGGTCCGCTGAACAAGACGGCGGGCACGATATCCGCCGGTCAGGCCATGACCGTGATCCAGTCGGCCAGTCCGCCCAGCGCCACGAACTGGTCGGTCAAGCTGCACCACAATCCCAACAACGTCGACATCTGGTGTGTCGGCAAGAGCGCGTTCAGCCCGGCTTTGACCTACTGATCCACCAGCCCCGCCCTCGGCGCGGCGGGGGATCGACAGCAGGGGGTTCGACGCCGCTTCGATCGTCACGTTGGGCCGGTTGAGCCCGGGTGCCGTCGAACCCCCGTGCGTACGAGCGCGCGACGTCCCGACTCCCGCCCGTCGGCGGCGCTCACGATCACCCGCCGTCGACTCTCACCCGTACACCGTTGTCGACGGTAGGGTCACGGCTGCCGTACACCGGGCCGCTCGGTCCCCGGGCGGAGGCTGCCGTCAAACCCGCCCGCCCCGGCGGGATCCGCGAACAGACCACCCGCGAACGCCGGCGCCGGGTGCACGCCTGCTCGGCGAAGGCGCCGGCCTCCTCGAATGCGCCCGGCGACCGGACGTGTCCCGTGTGGGCGGGCAGGGCCGAGTGCACGGGACGGCCGCCCCGCAGGCGCAGGTCCGGGACGAACGGGCCCTTCCCGGAGTCCGGTTCGTGGTGTGGGCGCGGTGACGTGCTCGAATGGCGCGCGTTCGAGGGGCGATTGCCGGTGGCCGGTTCGCCGGACGGGAGCCGAGCACCATGGCCGAGGCGCGGTGGCCGAGGCGTTGCCGCCGGCGCGAGTCTTGCGAAGCGCACGCACGTGGGGCCGCGTTGCCGGGCGTCCCGGCCGGGTTGCGTTCCGCCGGATCAGGCGCCGACCCGTCGGACCGACTCGGATGCTCCGACCCGACCGGATAGAAATGTACGCACATTTTCTTGCGCAAGACCGTGGGTCTTGTCCATATTAAATGTCTGCACATTTGATCCCTGTCCTGGAGGTCGTGATGGTGTCGGCGCAACGTCATCGGACAGTGATCATCGGGGGAGGGAGCGCCGGCATCACCGTGGCGGCACGGCTGCGCCGCTCCGGCGAGCGCGATGTCGCGATCATCGATCCGGCCACCCGGCACTACTACCAACCCTTATGGACCCTGGTGGGCGGCGGGCTTGCGACGATCGGGGAGAGTGCCCGCCCGCAGGCGTCCGTGGTGCCTCGAGGAGTGCGGTCGATCCGTCGGAGCGCGGTCCACATCGATCCGGACGCACGGGAAGTGACCCTGGACGACGGGGAAATCATCGGCTACCGGTGCCTCGTGGTGTGTCCCGGGATCCAACTCGACTGGTCGAGAATCCCCGGACTGGAGGCCACGCTCGGCGTCGAGGGCGTCTCCAGCAACTATCTGCCCGAAACGGCACCGGCGACATGGCGCTTCATCCGGGACACCCGGTCGGGAACCGCCGTGTTCGGCATGCCGTCGGGGCCCATCAAGTGCGGCGGCGCGCCCCAGAAAATCGCCTACCTGGCCGCCGACCATTGGCGCCGCGAAGGCGTCCTGGGCGACATCGACGTGCACCTGGTGCTCCCGACACCCACCATGTTCGCGGTCCCGGAGTTCTCGCGTGTCCTGGATCGGGTCGTTCGGCGATACGGCATCACCGTGCACTTCGACAGCGAGGTGAGCGAGGTCCGTTCCGAGTCCAAGGAAGTCGTGGTCACCCACAACGGCACCCGGGCATCCACCACGCTGCCCTACACCATGGCGCACCTGGTACCTCCCCAGAGCGCGCCCGACTGGATCAAGCAGGGTCCCCTGGCCGACCCCGAGAATCCCGCGGGCTACGTCCTCGTCGACCAGTGGACCATGCAACACCCGTGCTACCCCGACGTCTTCGCACTGGGCGACGTCGGCTCGTCACCGAATTCCAAGACCGGCGCCGCCGTGCGCAAACAGGCCCCGGTCGTCGTGCGAAACCTCATCGCGCGCCTGAACGGTCTCGCGCCACCGGCCCGCTACGACGGATACGCGTCCTGCCCGCTGACGACGGCGCGAGGCAAGATGCTCCTCGCCGAGTTCGACTACTCGATGAAGCCCGCCCCTTCGATCCCGTTGATCGACACGACCAGGGAACGCACCGACATGTGGTACCTCAAGCGCTACGGACTGCCGTTCCTGTACTGGAACCTGATGCTTCGCGGGCGTGCCTAGCCACATCACGACCGCCACTTCGAGGCCGCCGCCGAGCCGCGCCCGCCCGCGCCCGCCGCACCGCACCCGAAGAAGCCACCCATCCGACCCGGCCGGAGCTCCTCAATGGAACGCGTCGATACGCTCGTTTTCAAGCAGTACTACCTGGATTGCCTTTCCCACGCCTCGTATCTCGTCGGCGACAGCGGATCGGGACGCGCGGTCGTGGTCGATCCCCGACGCGACGTGGGCGAGTACATCGCCGACGCCGCACGACTGAACCTGAACATCGAGCGGGTCGTCGAAACCCACGTGCACGCCGACTTCCTGTCCGGACACCTCGAACTCGCCGCCCGGACCCAGGCGCGGATCTCCTACGGCTCCGCAGTCGTGGTCGACTTCGCCGTCGATCCGCTGCCCGACGGCGGGAAACTCCCGCTCGGTGATGTCGAACTCGAGATCCTGCACACTCCCGGGCACACCCCCGAGTCGATCTGCGTGGTCGTGCGAGCCCACGCGGACGACCGGGTGCCCTTCGGCGTGCTGACAGGGGACACAGTGTTCGTCGGCGACGTGGGACGTCCCGATCTGGCCGCCGGCGCGGGCTGGTCGGCGGAGAGATCGGCACGGGCCCTGTACCGTTCCACCCGACGCCTGCTGGCCCTCCCGGACGCCACCGGCGTCTACCCCGCGCACGGGAGCGGGTCCTCCTGCGGCAGCAACCTGTCCGCCGCGCATCACAGCACCATCGGAGAGCAACGGCACACGAACCACGCACTGGCCGACATGGCCGAGGACGAATTCGTGAATCTGGTGTGCTCCGCGCGGACCCGCGTGCCCCGCTACTTCCCCTTCACGGCCGCGCGCAATCGACAGACGCGGTCGACCCTGGACGAGACCACCCACGTACCCGCCCTGCCCTTCGCCGAGTTTCTGCGCGTCCGATCGACCGGAGGTGTCGTGCTCGACACCCGCGATCCCGACGCGTTCGCCGCCGGACACCTCGCGGCCTCGATCAACATCCCCCTGAGCGGTCGATTCGCCGAACTCGCCGGCGAGATCCTGAGCGCCGACAGCCGCATCCTGCTCGTCTGCGACCCCGGCACCGAACGCGAGGCCCGCAACCGACTCGCCCGGATCGGCTTCGACCGCGTGTCGGGAGCGCTCGCCGCCGGGGCACCCGGCATCGAGCCCGGACACCGCCGGATCGCCGTACGTCATCGCGTCGACGCATTCGTCGCGCTCGACGCGGACACGCGCGTCGTCGACGTCCGCAATCCCGGCGAGGCGCGCACCGACGGCACAATCCCCGGGGCCCACCTGATCCCGCTCCCCGAACTCCTGTCACGAATAAACGAGTTGTCGCCCGACGAGTCCGTCGCCGTCTTCTGTGCGAGCGGCCGCAGGTCCTCCATCGCCGCGTCGATCCTGCGTGCGGCGGGCTTCACGAAGGTGTGCGATCTCCAAGGCGGCTTCGCCTCCTACCGCCGCGAGCACCCCACAGCACGACGGGACTTCCCGTAGGCCGCGCCACAATCGACGTTCCGGCCCCGAGGGGAGCGTCCTGATGCTCGCTCGCGTCCGGCGCCGGATCGGGCTCGCCACCGGTGCACTGGGCGGCGGAGGAGCCCTCGCCGTACGGACTTTCGGGGATCGCCCTTCAGTGGATGTTCGCCGCGCTACTCATCATCGCCCTGCGGCGTTCATGCATGTGGCCGCTCTTCGTGGACCGTTCGGCCCGTTTAGACCGTTTGGAGTTTTTGGATCCTTTGGACCGTTCGACCGTTGCCGTGACACCCGTATGCGGGTCGCCGAGCAAGCACTCCGGAGACGTCCACGGGTGCCCCTGCGGAGTTGCCATCGGAAGGCGTGCTTCCGTACTTTCGTGACCTCACACAGGACACGAGCACGGGTCCGTCGCACGTCAGGGGAACCCTCGGTGACATCAACGCAGCCCGCGGGAGCGAATCCCGTCGATCGCGCGAGTGGAGTGCCGCTGTGGGTCCAACTGCGAGCCGACCTGCGCCGTCGCCTGGAGGCCGACCAATTCCGCGACCACTTCCCCGGCGAGCACGCCCTCGCGACCGAATACGGAGTCAGCCGCCACACGGTTCGCGAGGCCCTGCGCCAGTTGCGCGGCGAAGGCGTCGTCACGGCGCACCGGGGACGGGTATCCGCACTCGCGGACACCTCGATGGAACAACAGGTCGGCACGCCGTACAGTCTCTTCGCCTCGGTCGAGGAGATCGGCGCGGTGCAGCGCAGCGTGGTGCGCGTGCTGGATCGGCGCGCCGACGGGGTGGTCGCCGCCCGGCTCGGCCTCGAGGAGTCCACACCGCTGGTGCACTTGGAGCGCCTTCGCCTCGCCGACGAGCGGCCGCTCGCCGTCGATCGGGTATGGCTCCCCGCCGACATCAGCGCCCCCCTGCTGGGGGTCGACTTCACGCACACGGCGCTGTACGCCGAACTGGAGCGGCATTGCCGCATCAGGATCACCGGGGGATGGGAACGCATCCGAGCCGTGGTGCCCAACCGTGCCGAGCGCACGTTGCTGGAAAGCCCGCCGAACACGGCCCTGTACGCGATCGACCGACTGGGCGTGGCCGCATCGCGCCCGGTCGAGTGGCGTCAGACGTTGGTGCGTGCCGATCGGTTCACGGTGACCGCGGCCTTTTCCGCCGAGGACGGATACCGACTGGGGACGGCCGAGCAAACGGAAGGCCGGATGTCCCCGGCGCTGCCCACGGCGTGAACGCAGCTGCGACGGGGACGGGGACGGGGCCGTCGCCGAGCCGGTGTGGTTGCCTCGTTCCGAGGCGAAGTCGCGGCGACGAGGAGAGAACGCTCCCGCCCGTGGGCGCCATTTCGCGTGGGTTCCCGGGGTTCGCCGATGCCCGCGGATCGCATCGTTGTCTCGACGCGACCCAGGCGTGACCAACGGGCAGGGCATCGGTGTGCCTCGGCTGCGTGCCGAGGTCTCGACGGCGTGCAGCGGCGCTCTCCTCGGTGTGGTTGGGGAGTTGCGGGCGTCCGGTCCTCGCGGGATCAGCCGATGGTGCGCAGTACGGCGGTCCTGGGGTGCTCACTCGGGACCTGGATCGCCTTGTTCATCCCGGACTTGGCGGCATCCTCCATGTGCGCGCGGAAGGCATCCGCGCTCTCCCGGACCTGGATGGCGTGGAACGCGGCGGGGTCGTGAAGGTTCTCGTACTCGGTGGAGCCGATCAGGCCCCCGTGTGTCCGGTGTCGGCGGTTTCGTGCGTGGGATGTTCGGTGTCGCCGTGGTCGTCCGTGTTCTCCCGGAGCGCGTGTCGGAGGGCGGGTTCGAGGTGGAGGGCGGTGTGGGTGTGCGCTTTGGCGTTGGGGTGGACCAGGGTGGCGCGTTTGTCGATCTCGGCGCAGTCGAAGGGCAACGCGCCGGGGAACGCGCTCGGCCAGAAGTCGGCGGCGTCGCCGCAGAGTCCTTCGATCCATTTCGTGCCCGGGGGTCGGCAGGCGTCGTGGCCGATGCCGGCGGTGTAGAGGTCGATGTAGTGGTCGTGGTGGTGGGAGGCGACGCGGTGGATGGTCTCGTTGAGTGGCTCGAGCACGTCCTCGCGGAGCCAGTCGACGTCGGCGGGGGTGATCGGGCCGATGTGGGTGAGGTCGGCGCGGTCGCAGTCCGTGCCGTGTTCCGGCAGGAGGGCCGGGTAGCCGATGGTGATCACGCGGGCGTGCGGGGCGGCCTTGTGTACGGCGTCCAGCATGCGTGAGTACTCCCGGTCGAGTCTGGTGAGCATCGTGGCGAGGTTGTCCTGGCCCTGGGGTGGGTTCGTGTAGTGGTCGCGGCAGGACTTGCCGGACAACGCGCGTTGGAGGCAGCCGCCGAAGGGCAGGCCGTTGGCACCGATGCCGATGGTGACGACGTCGGTGCGCTCGTCGAGTCCGGCCCGTCGGATCTGTGGGTCGAGGGCGGGCCATCCGCCGGCGGGGGGATCCACGACGCTGACCGGTGTCTGTCCTGTCGAGGCGATCTCGTCGACGGTGGCGTTGTCGCAGCTGACGTCGGTCAGGCGGACAGGTCTGTCCGGCGGGTTCGCGGCGAGCGCCTTGGCGACGAGATCGGGGTAGGAGCCGGTGGTGCGATCGCATCCGTCCCGGGTGGGGTCACCGAGTGCGGGGCGTGGGCTCCCGATGAACAGGCCCGCGGTGTACGAATCGCCCAGGGCAGCCCATTCGTACCGGTGTTCGGCGATGCCCGAGGCGGTCGAGGGCACGAGTGCGGCTGCGGCCAGTGCGGACAGTCCCGCCGCCAGGATGCGCGCTCGCAGGTGGGATAGGCGGTATTCGGGTTGCCGCATGGGTGCTCCGTGGGAGTGTGCGATGCCCGGTGTCCGGACGTGGCCCCGGGCGAGGGATACCTCGACCGGGATCGTCCCCGCGGACCGGGGACAAAAGTCGGGAAGCGTCGAGGGATTCCCCGGTCGGCGCATTCGGTTCGTCCCTCGTATCGCGTGTGGGCTCCGCCTCGTGATGCGGAGGAGGAGTCCACGGCCGCGGCCGCGGGCACGGCGGAGCGACGCGCACGCCGGATCCCGAGATCGCCGAGGACACGGGTGGGTGGCGTGGCGTCGACGCGCGGTTCCCGCCCGGAGGCGTCCGGTGCGCAGTTGGTGGTTCCGACGTCCGACCGGCCCCGGCCCGGCTGCGTGAAAGCCCGCTCGCGGGATCGCGGAGGCCCTGTCCCCGATCGTTCCGACGTCGAGTCCGAAACCCTGGAGGTCGGGGACTGCTGCCATGCGCAGGGTGCCCGACAACCTCCGCGCAGGGTGCCCGACGCCCTCGAAGCGGTACGCGACGCGGCTTCCCGGTAGAGCGGCGGGGTGTTCCGTGTTCCTGTCGTCCTTCCGGGGCGGGTTGAGGGTGCGCACCACGGTGCTGTCCCGGGTGAGGGTCGGTGTGACCTTCCGCCCGGTCACGGTGATGGCGCCGGGGCCGATGGTCACCGTTCTCTTGCTCGGCTTGCGCAGGAGAATGTCCGATGGCACGGTGTGGGGCCATGCCCCGACACCGTGCCATCGCATGCCTTCCGGTGCGCGTCGGTACTCGACCCGCCTCCGGGCGGTCACTCCACGCGCAGCCCCTCGGGTCGCATCAGGCGCCACAGGGCGGGCAGGCTCGACACGGTCACCGCCACGACCGCGGCGCGGCCCGGAGCGGTCATCGCCGCGACGAACCCCGGTTCCAAGCGCGGGCGTTCGCCGAACACCGCCGGCGACAGCCACCCGACCGAGGCCCCCGGCCGGCGTGAGAGCCGGTCCCAGCACCATCGGCACTGCGGCTTGGGCCAACAGCCACAGCGCCATGGTGTGGTGCGGGGTCCCGAGCGCGGCCGTCGCGGCCGGCGGGCGCCGTCGTTCCCGCATCTGTTCGAGTGACGAAACGAGCATGCCCGCGGCGACCGGACCGAGCGTCGGTGTCGCCCTGGCGAGAAGCCTGCGGCGGATGTTCGTGAACATGCGAAGGTCAACCCGCCAGGCGATCCGTCACCGACCTCCGTGGGCAGTACACCTGGCGCGTGGGTGCTGCTGCTCAGCGCCTCGTCTCGTACCTGGTCAGGACCACGCCGCCGGGAAACGTCCGCGTCTCCACCAGGTTCAGGTTCACCCAGCTGTCCAGCGCGGTGAAGAACGGCGTGCCGCCGCCCACCAGGACCGGATGGGCGGCGATCGCGTACTCGTCGATCAGCCCGGCGCGCATGGCCGCCCCGGCGAGCGTTGCGCCGCCGATGTTCATCGGGCCGCCGTCCTCGGCCTTGAGCCGGGTGATCTCGGCGATCGCGTCGCCGGTGACCAGGCGGGTGTTCCAGTCGACCCTGTCGATCGTCGAGGAGAACACCACCTTCGGCGTGTCCCGCCAGTTCCGCGCGAACTCGATTTCCGCCGGGGTGGCGTCGGGCTGCTGGTCGCCGGTCGGCCAATAGGAACTCATCGTCTCCCACAGCTTGCGCCCATACAGCGACAGGCCACTCTCCCGCTCGTGGTCGAGCCACCACTGGAACAGCTCGTCGCCCGGAGGTCCGCCCCAGCCGATGTCGTCGCCGGCCGCGGCGATGTAGCCGTCCAGGGTCAGGTTCATGCCGTAGATCAGTTTTCGCATGGCTCAGCCTTCCGTCCGTGGGTGTCCGGCGTATTGACCGGCGCGGCGTGGGAAACTCATCGGTGCGCGATCCGGGTTCGCCGGCCCTCGTGCTCGGGGCCCAGCGTGCGATGGCCTTGAGCGGGATCCTCAGGTCGCTGTGGGCGGTGTGTGCCGGTGCCGCGCCGCGAGGTACCTGCGGCGCCGGTCACGCCGTTCGCGGGCGATGACCCGTAGCTTGACGAAGTCGGCGAGCAGGGCGGGATCGCGCTCGGTCATGAACCGCGCGAGGAACCGCTCTTCGTCCTCCTCGGATTCCTTGCCCCGCCGCCTTCGGAGTCCTCCTCGGCCGGCTCGCCGGCTGGGTCCCGGACATGCTCACCACCCCTCGTACCCAGCGGCAGCGGCGTCAGGCTCACGGCCCCCACGGACACGGACGCCAAGGGGGACGAGGCACCCGGAACGCAGGACGGTGAACGGTCCCTGAGCATCCGGCGAAATCGGGCGCGCCCGCTTGCACGGCCGTCGCCACCGGTGTGTGTCACGGGTGCCCGATGGTGGTGATCACGCCGCTCGGCCGGCGCGGGCGCCTGCCCTGCTGCGCGGCCGGCCGACCCCTACGAGACCGGCCCGGCCGAGACCGGCCCGGCCGAGACCGGCCCGGCCGAGACCGGCCCGGCCGACGATGTGGCGGTGGGTGTGCACGGTGGTCCGGGGGTGACCGGCGACCTGGCGCGAGAGGGTCGTCGGGCGTCCGCCTGTCCTGTCGTTCGTGTCGGTCGCCTCGGTGGGCTGCGGCCCTCACAGCCCGGGCCGGCATCGGGTGCGGTGGGTGTTACATGGCCGTGGCGTTGCCGGTCATGCCGGGGAAACAGGGCCTTTCTAGGTTGGCGGGGACGGGATCGACCCGCGCTGCTGGTCTGGAGGGGGCGTTCCTGTGGCGGAGCAGAAGGCTGTGGCGGGGCGGGTGCGGACGGTCTGTTCGTACTGCGGGGTCGGCTGCGGGATCGTGCTGGACATCGCCAAGGGTGCCGACGGGCGGCGGATGGTCGCCAAGTCCTCCGGTGACAAGGAGCATCCGGCCAACGGCGGACGGCTTTGCACCAAGGGTGCGACGCACGCGGACCTGTTGGCCGCCCCGGGGCGGTTGGCGACCGCGCGGGTCCGTCCCGGGCGGGGTGCCGAGCCGGTGGCCCTGGACGTGGATGCGGCGATCACGCAGGCTGCCGGGCGGCTGCGGGCGATTCTCGACGAGCACGGGCCGGACGCTCTGGCGCTGTACGTGTCGGGCCAGATGTCGCTGGAGGCGCAGTACCTGGCCAACAAGCTGGCCAAGGGTTTCCTGCGCACCAACCGGATCGAGTCGAACTCCCGGCTGTGCATGGCGAGCGCCGGCACCGGCTACAAGCTCTCCCTGGGCGCGGACGGGCCGCCCGGTTCGTACCAGGACTTCGAGAAGGCGGACGCGTTCTTCGTCATCGGCGCCAACATGGCCGACTGCCACCCGATCCTCTTCCTGCGGATGATGGACCGCGTCAAGTCCGCGGGCGCCAAGCTGATCGTGGTCGACCCGAGGCGCAACGCCACCGCGGACAGGGCCGACCTGTTTCTGCAGATCAAGCCCGGCACCGACCTGGCGTTGCTCAATGGCCTGCTGCACCTGCTGGTCGAAGGCGGCTGGACCGACCCGGCGTTCATCGCCGAGTACACCGAGGGTTGGGAGGAGATGCCCGGTTTCCTCGCGGATTACCCGCCCGCGAAGGTCGCCGAGGTCACCGGGATACCGGAGGACGACATCCGTCGGGCGGCTCGGTGGATCGGCGAGGCCGGGGAGTGGATGAGCTGCTGGACCATGGGCCTCAACCAGTCCACCCACGGCACCTGGAACACCAACGCCCTGGTCAACCTCCACCTCGCCACCGGCGCGATCTGCCGCCCCGGCAGCGGCCCCTTCTCCCTCACCGGCCAGCCCAACGCCATGGGCGGGCGCGAGATGGGCTACATGGGCCCGGGCCTGCCCGGGCAGCGAAGCGTCCTGGTCGAGGAGGACCGCCTCTTCATCGAGGACCTGTGGGGTGTGCCGGAGGGCACGCTGCGCACGGAGGTCGGCAAGGGCACGATCGAGATGTTCGAGCGCATGGCGGCCGGTGACATCAAGGCGTGCTGGGTCGTCTGCACCAACCCGGTGGCCTCGGTGGCCAATCGGCGTACCGTGATCGAGGCGCTGGAGAAGGCCGAACTGGTCATTACCCAGGACGTGTTCACCGAGACCGAGACCAACGCGTACGCCGACATCGTGCTGCCCGCCACGCTATGGGCGGAGTCCGACGGGGTGATGATCAACTCCGAGCGGAACCTCACCCTCGTCCAGGGGGCGGTCGACCCGCCGGGGCAGGCGCTGCCGGACTGGCAGCTCATCGCCCGGGTCGGGTGCGAGATGGGCTTCGCCGACGCGTTCACGTACGCCTCCGCCGAGGAGGTCTTCGACGAGCTGCGGCGGGCGTGGAACCCGAAGACCGGCTGGGACCTGCGCGGCGTCACCTACGAGCGGCTGCGCAGCACGCCGGTGCAGTGGCCCGCGCCGACGGTGGACGGTCCGGACCGCAACCCGATCCGCTACCTGAACGACGGTGTCAGCCAGACCCTGGTCGAGCGCCCGGACGGCAGCCGGCCCCGCCTGGCGTTCCCGACCGCGTCCGGGCGGGCCTCCTTTTTCGCCCGTCCGCACCTGCCTGCCTCCGAACTCCCGGACGACGAGTACCCGTTCGTGCTCAACACCGGACGTCTGCAGCACCAGTGGCACACCCTGACCAAGACCGGGAGGGTGGCCAAACTCAACAAGCTCAACCCCGGACCCTTCGTCGAACTGCACCCGCAGGACGCCACCGCGCTGGACATCGTGGCCGGCGACGGCGTGGAGGTGGCCTCGCGGCGCGGGCGGGCGGTGCTGCCGGCGGTGGTCACCGACCGGGTCCGGCCCGGCAACTGCTTCGCGCCGTTCCACTGGAACGACCTGTTCGGCGAGTACCTCAGCGTCAACGCGGTCACCAACGACGCCGTCGACCCGATCTCCTTCCAGCCCGAGTTCAAGGTCTGCGCGGTGACCCTCACCAGGACCAAGGCGCCGGTGCCCGTCCTCGGCCCGGTTTCCGCGACGGCAGGACCGGCGCCGGCTCCCGCGCCCGTCGCCGCTACCCCCGTCGCTGCCACCTCCGCCCCCGCCCCCGCCGCCGCCGAGCAAGGTGCCGTCACGACCCTGGTGCGTATGGAAACGAGTCCGGCCGTCTCGCCCGTCTCCGGCATCGCGGGCCTGTTCGGCCTGGCCGACCTGAGCGCCCCGGCCCTCGCCGATCACGAGCGCCGGTACCTGGCCGGTTTCCTCGCGGGGGTAGCCGCCGCACCGCCCGGCACGGCCGTGCCGACGCTCCCCGCCAGTGCCCCGTTCGAGGCGTCGAACCTCCTGTGGGTCGACGGTGTCCTGGCCGGTACGTTCTCCCGGACGCCGGTGCCGGTGCCGGGGTTGCCGGCGGCCCCGGGGCTGCCGGCGGCGCAGCCGACGGAGCCGACGTCGCCCGCTGCCGCGAGTGAGCCGACGCGGCGGGTCGTGGTGTTGTGGGCCTCCCAGACCGGCAATGCCGAGGACTTCGCCGGCACCATCGGCGGGCGCCTGGCCGACTCAGGCCGTCCGATGACCCTCCACAGCATGGCGGACCTCGGTCCTGCCGCGCTGTCGCCCGGCACGGACCTGCTGGTGATCACCAGCACGTTCGGCGACGGAGAAGCGCCGGACAACGGGTCCGATTTCTGGCAGGCCCTCAGCGCTGCCGACGCCGCCCGCCTGGAGGACGTTCGGTACGCGGTGCTGGCTTTCGGCGACTCCGACTACGCCGACTTCTGCGGTCACGGCCGCCGTCTCGACCAGCGCCTCGACGAGCTCGGAGCCGTGCGTCTGCTGCCCCGTGCGGATTGCGAGCCGGACTACGAAGAGCCCGCCGCACGGTGGCTGGACCAGGTGATCGCCGCCCTCGCGACCCCCACCGAGCCGAGCGCGGCTCCTGCGGTCGCAGCTCCTGTTGTGCCAACGGAAGGCGCTGCGGGCGCTGCGAGCACGGTGCGGCCGAGCAAGGCCGCCCCGTACGCCGCCCGGCTGTCCGGCAATCGGCTGCTCAGCCTGCCCGGCGCGGGCAAGGAGATCCGCCGCTTCACCTTCGACCTCGGTGACAGCGGCGTGGAGTACGAGGCCGGCGACGCCCTGGGGATATGGCCGGTCAACTGCCCCGACCTGGTGGCGGAGTGGCTGGCCGCCACCGGTCTGTCCCCGGACGCCGAGGTCCTCCTCCCGGGCTCGGAACCCATGCCGTTCGCCCAGGCGCTCCATCGCCACCTGGACATCACCCGCATCACTCCCGACCTGCTGCGTTTCACCACCGAGCGCACCGGCGACCGCGAACTCAAGCACCTGATCCGCCCGGACAACAAGGACGGCCTCGCGAAGTGGACCTGGGGCCGGCAGGCCGTCGACGTCCTCACCGAGTTCCCCGTCCGGATCGGTGCCCAGGAATGGACCGAACTGCTCAAGCGGCTGCAACCGCGCCTGTACTCGATCTCCTCCAGCCCCCTCGCCAACCCCCGCGAGGTCGGCCTGACCGTCTCCGTACTGCGCTACGACGGCCCATCCGGCCGCCCGCGCAAGGGCGTTGCCTCCACCTTCCTCGCCGACGCCGAACCGGGCAGCGAGGTGCCGCTGTACGTCCGGCGCTCCACCCACTTCCGCCCGCCGGCCGACCCCGGCACCCCCGCGATCATGGTCGGCCCCGGCACCGGGATCGCCCCGTTCATGGGCTTCCTGGAACAGCGCCGGGCCCTCGGCCACCACGGCGGCAACTGGCTCTTCTTCGGCGAGCAGCGCAAGGCCACCGACTTCTACTACCGCCACGAACTGGAGGAGTTCCACCGCCACGGCACCCTGAGCCGCCTCGACCTGGCCTTCTCCCGCGACCAGCGCAACAAGGTCTACGTCCAGGACCGGATGCGCGAACACTCCGCCCAGCTGTGGTCCTGGCTCCAGGACGGCGCCCACTTCTACGTCTGCGGCGACGCCGGCCGGATGGCCAAGGACGTCGACCGCGCCTTGCGCGAGATCGCCATGGCCCAGGGCGGCCTGAACGAGGACGAGGCAGCCGCGTACGTCAAGCAGCTCGCCGCCGACAAGCGCTACGGCCGCGACGTGTACTGACCTCGCACGGCCGGGAGCGCACCGTCGGTGTCAAGCCCGGCGCACGGTGCCACCCCGGCGGATCCGGCCGGAGCGCGGGACTCGGGCGTAGACCGGGCGCAGGGTTGTGGTGTCGCGGGGCAGGTCGCTATTTGTTCTTCGAGAGCTCTCCCAACTGCCCGGGGATGTCCGAGCGGATGCCTCGAAACGGCGCCGATCGTTGCCGGTGCCTACCAAGGAGAGCTTTTCGAAGGTCGAGATGAAACGGGTCAGGGACGGGGCCGCACGCACGGTGAGGCAGGCTCGGCTGCGGATCGACGAGAAGCTCGGCGTGCTGCAGCGCCGGCGGGGCGGGGAGTATGCGGCCGGAGCCGAGGACTGGCACCGGGGCAAGCCGCTGGACCATCTCGCCCCGCGCCCGAGGCGCCCACGGTCTCCTGCAGCATCAGGTACATCCGATGTTCGGTGGCGCCCATCGCCACATGGGCGGCGCTGTCCAGCCGGTCGAAACCCGAACTCGACACGACCGGGGCGGTGTTGTCCCCGCTCGGGGGGATCTACGACCCGGGCGGCATGGGCGCGACGCGGTCGGGATCGGCCCGGCCCCGGGGTTTGAGGCGACGTTCCGCAACAACGCGGCGTCGGGAATGTCGTCATCCGATCCCCACCGCTCCCGACGGACGCCGTGACACCCGCGAGCAGGTCGGCAAGTGCCGGTCCCACCTCACGATGTTGGCGAACGCGGGCGCGGAGGCGGCGGCCCGGACTTGCCTCGCCCTGCGGTGTCCACCGACGCGGGCGGGACGGCCGGGGCGGACCCGTCGGGGACCGGGCGGCGGGACAGGCCCCGATGTCGGTGCGGGTCGCACGGCGCCGTGGGTGACGTGGAACGGCGGCCCGCCGCCAGGCGCGACGAGCCGCCCTTGGTGACCCGCAGACGTGTGTCGTGTCGGGGCGAAGTCCCCAGGCTCCGTGCGGAGTCGGGTCATCGGGTGGGGCGGCGCCCGCGCGCCTGCGCGGGGCCGGTCGGAGCGGGTGTTCGTTCGGTTCGGATCCGGCTCAGGCGAGGCCGGCCGTGAGGGTGATCGCGACTCCGGTGAGGGCCTGGCTGACGGGGCAGTTGGCCTTGGCGTCCTCGGCGGCCTTGACGAAGGCGGCCTCGTCCAGTCCGGCCACCCGGCCGACGACGGTCAGGTGGATGCCGGTGATGCCGGTGCCCGGCTGGAAGGTGACGTCGGCCTTGGTCTCGAGTTTGGTGGGCGGGGTGCCGGCGCCGGTCAGACCGTGGGAGAGGGCCATGGAGAAGCAGCCGGAGTGGGCGGCGGCGATCAGTTCCTCGGGGCTGGTCTTCCCGTTCGGGGTCTCGGCGCGCGCCGGCCACGACAGGGGGTATTCGCCGATGCCGGAGGAGTCGAAGGTGACGAGGCCCTTCCCATCCAGGAGGTTGCCTTCCCACTCCGTGTGGGCGGTGCGTGTGGTTGCCACGGCGAATCCTTCACTTTCGGGTAACTCGACGATGTTCGGCCCGATTTGCGGGCCTGGTCATCCGACCACATCGCGAGCACGCTCCGCAAAGTCCCGGTTGCACCCATCGGGTGAACCATCCTGCGGCGAGCGAGCCGAGAACGGCCGGCGGGGCGGCGGATGACGGCGTCGCGGGTCCACGTGCGCCGGCGTCGCCTTGCGCAAGCGGCGCCGTGTCGGGCCGGTGGGGGGCGGCGTTCCTGTCAGGCTCCCCGATAGGTCAGGAGTACCAGGACGCCTCCGTTGGGCGTGACCGCCGGGGCACCTCCCGGGTGGGCATGGGCTTGCGTTCGCCATCAGCGAGCAGGATGCTCACCGGATCGCCGCCGAGAGCGCCCGGGAGCGTCACTTCGACCTCGATGCCGCAGGGCGGGTCGGTGGGCAGGATCGCGGTCATCACTTGCGTTTGGACGCGGTGGCCGTGGACGCGGGCGGCGGCGACCTCTTTCCCGTCCACGAGGAGCTCCAGTTCCCGCGTCCTGCCCATCCGCAGGCCCACGGTGACCGAGCAACCGGCGTGCTCGCAGTGAAAGTGATACTCGCGGCTCATGATCGCCTTCCCCGATCGCCGGGCGAAAAGGTCTCTCCACTCCATCGTGGCACCGGGCAGCAGCCGCGTCATCCGTGGATCCGCCCCGTGATCGTCCACGTGCTCGTGGCGTGTCAGGAGGGGGCAATGGGCGGCGTCGTCGACGGCGGTCGTGAGGTCGCGGGACATGCGGGGACTGTCGTCCGGGTGACGGCGGAGACGACCTTGCGGTTCGTGTCGGCGTCGATGGTGATCGTGGTTCGGACGCCGGTCACGTCTTGCTTTGCAAGGGTGGGGTGCGGAACATCCCACACGGGATCACACCGCGACGCCGCACGGGGGGTCGGGTGCCGGTTGCGACTCGGTCCGCGACGGCTGGTGCGGGCCGGATGGGATCAGGCGTACGACTGGTCGAGGTCGATCAGGCGGACGTCGTCGCGGGCGTCGGCTTCGTGACGGAGGCGGTCGGTGAAGCGTGTGGCGCTGAACCACGCGAGGACGCATCCGGTTGTTTCCAGTCCGCGGCCGGTGAGGACGTCGCGGGCACGAGTCAGGCGTTGGAGGTAAGGCAGCCCGGTTGTGGTTCCCCATTCGACTTCGCCGAGCAGCGCGACCCTGGACGGGTGGGCGCTGGTGCCGGCCGCGACGATTGCCGCGTCGATCTCGACGGAGGTGCGGGAGGACGGGTCGGTGACCGCTCACGCGCTGACGTGCCCCAGGGGTGCGCCGGCGGGGTCGGCGCCGGGACTGAGAAGGTGGTCGCGGCACACGGCCTCGAAGTGGGGTCGGCGCTGTTCGTGGTGCTGCGCGGCGCGTCCTGCGCGGGTAGGACGTGCGCCGTGTACGACGGGCTGCGCGCGGCTGTTCGGCGCCGACCCGCAGTGGCCACCCTCGTGACCCCGACGAGTCCGGACGCGGTGGGAGTTGTCCTGGATACCGGTGGCAGCAGGTCCGGCGCGGCTTGCGTATCCCCAGCCGTCAGCGTGAGCCCGAGCGGCGGGAGAAGGTCGGTGGGTTCGCGGCCCGCAGCGCCGAGTTCGGGGTCGTTTGCTGCCGGTCGGCTCGCGGCCGGCGTGGACCGGACGGCGTCCAGGTCGCAGTCCCACCGCGCCGGCCGGTCCTCGCGTCCCGTCGGTGCCGCCTCGAACAGGCGCGCGACCATTTCCGTCGGCCACTCCCCATCGATGTTCGGCTCCGGAGCGCCGGTCTCGTCCTCGTACTGCCCTGCGGAGAACCGGAGTTCCGGCAGGTCGCCCCTGTCCTTGACGGAGTTGTGCCAATGCGTCCAGACGACGTGCTCGCCGTCGATTTCGACCGTCACGTACAACGCGCCACGGCATTCCTCGACGCACCCGGTTCGAGCGAGGCGAACCTCGTGGGGAGTTGCCGTCGTCCGCAACGGCGCGCCCGGACCCGCCACCGGATGGCGTGGAGTCGCTCCTATCGGCCCTCGTGCGTCACTCTGAAGTCGAAGGTGTGCCACCATTCCGGCCGCATGTGGATCGTGATGTAGCCGGCAGCGGTCTTTTCCGTCGCGTCGATGTAGTCGGTGGCGCGGTCCGGGCCCATGTATCGGGCGGCCAGGTCGAAGCGCTCCTGCCTCGGGGTCGGTGCGATCCCGGTCACCGGGCCCTCCACCGACACGTACCGGTAGTCGTCGACTTCGGCCACCTGCGCGCACAGCGCGAACCGGCCGGCCTCCTCGATGAGCCGGACCTTGCGCAGGCCGGGGGCCGTGATCACCTTGACGAGTCCGCCCGGCCGGTACTCGTACCAGATCGGGACGGTCAGCGGAGCACGCCCCGCTTCGGCCGTGACGCTCAGGACTCCGACACGCGGCTCTGCGAGGAAGGCATCTCGTTCCTCGTGGGTCATCGGACGCATGACCGTCAGGCTAGCGTCATGTCGGGCTGCCGAGGGATAGGCAGGCGGGTTCGCCTCGGGTGTGGTCCCGGCGACGCTGCCCTCGGTACTGCCCGCCCCTGCTCTCGGCCCGAGCCGACCGGCACCGCCGTACCGCCGACGCCCCCTCGGTCGCCCGAACGCGAGGCCCGACTGAGGCGAAGCAAGGCCGAGGCCGCACCGGCGTGGCGCGGGAGAGCGGCAGCGGCAGGGGAGCGCCGTCTCGAACTCGCGTGCGCCCGGCGGACGTCGGAAGACGAGGAGGATCGCGTCCGCGCCGAGCAGGCATGGCTTCGGCAGGCCGCCGATCAGGAGCGCCGTGCCCGTGAGCGGGCCGGGGAGCGGCCGCCGCGTGGTGGGACCGGCTGTCCCCGGAGCGCCGCGAGGAGTTGTTCGCCACGCCGGGACTTTGGAGCCGATCGTCAAGGGCGCCGATCATGCGGAGGAACGGATGCGGTCCGTCCTGGCCAATTGGATCCAGCCCGTCGTCCACGGGAGTGAGATCCTCCGGATCCCCTCGACCGAGCAACCGGGCCGCGCTACTGGACGATCGCCGTCCCCCGCACGGTCCTGACACAGCACGCTTACGTGGGCGCCCAAGGCAACGACATGAGCTTCCGCTTCCCCATCCGCCGTGACGGGGACGCGGACCTCGCTCGGCGGTGCGGGATTCACCGGGGTCTCGGCGATGCCGACCTTCAACGGTTGTTTGACCTGCGGGGCGGCTCCGGGTCGTGCCGACGGTTCGAGCGGGCGCTGAAGTGGGCCACGCGGAGACAGGACGATGCCGGGAGTGGGTTGCTGCTTGCCGCGCCCGATGATGCGTGGACGGCGCTGCTCGACGTCGTCGCGAACGTGGTGGCGTATGCCGTGGGTGTAGCGGCGTACCTACGTAGCCGGCCATGCACCGCCGCGGAAGCGTTCCGGCGCGGCGACGTCGCTGTCGGGTAGGGGTGCCGCCGCACGTGGTGCACTTGGTTGCGTGGACGACCAAGGGGAAGCCTGATGGGCCGAGTTGCTTCACCTGTTGCGGAGGTGTCGATTCAGAGTTCGGCCAGGCGTACCTTCACCAGCAGGTCGTGGAGGGCATCGTGGCCCTGGGGTCGATCCGCGAGTGTGGATGCCTGGTGTGCGTCGTCCAGTGCTGCTTGCAGTCGTTCGATGTCCGCCCGGATCGTGTCCGGCGCCACCAGTTCGTGCACGGCCCCGTGCTCCGCCGCGCGTTTCGCGGCCGTCAGGTCGTCGAGGTATGCCGGCGCGATGGTCGGGTGCAGGGCGGCGAGTTGGCGCAGGTCGGCGATCACCAGACCCGTCCTCATCAGGTGGATCCCGGTCAACAGCACGCGGAACGTGTAGAGCAGCGGCTTGAGTTCGCCGTTGCGGTCGAACAGCCGTGACTGGGTGCGGGCGAACCCGGCGTAGTGGTGCGCGTGGTGTCGGGTCACAAGTCCCGGGGCGAGGGCGACCAACTCGGCGTGCGCCGGGGTGGTGCGTCGAACACCTCCGGCTCGGCCTGAGCGACGCCCCCGAGCCCGAGGAAGAGGAGCCGGTGGCCGCCGCCCCGAGCACCTGACCGCCCCCGGCACGACATGCGACGCTCCCCTTGCGGAAGGGAGGGAGGCGCGGGGGCACGTGGACCTTCTGGACGCTCGTCCCCGGATCGCGGCGACCCGCGCGCGCCCGGGGCCGGCCCACGGCCCGACCGACCGGGGCATCGGCGTACGCACCATTGCCTACGCAGTGCTCGCGTGCGGCCCGGCGCCCGATGGCCCGGCACAAACCCGGTCATCGCCTCGGTGCTCCTTCCACGCCGGCGACCCGGAACCCGGCGCGAGACCTGCCGCTGCCCCTCGACGTCCCGGGCACGAGGGGTCCACCGTCGTCGGCCTCGAACGTCCACGACCGCTGCGCGAAGTCGCCCGGGACCGGGCGCGAACCGGACCTATCCCCACGGCCGGCCGCCGGCACCGGGAGCGGCGACGATTCGCCCTACGATGTGTACATGAGCGTGGACGAACGTCTCGCAGATGCAACCTCTGCGCAGAAGCCGGACGAAGGCGAGAGGCTGGACGTCGCCGCGTCCATCCTGGCCCTGCTCGCGGATCGCACCCGCCTGGCGCTGTTGTACCGACTCGGTCGGGGCGAGGCGGACGTCACCACCCTGATCGAGGCATGCGAGGCGCCCCGCCCCTCGGTCAGCCAACACCTCGCCAAGCTGCGCCTGGCCGGTTTGGTCACCACCCGCAGGGACGGTCGCCGCGTGGTGTACTCCCTGCGCCACGGCCACCTGCGACGTCTGGTGGACGAGGCCCTGAACGTCGCGGACCACGAGATCCGGACCCTTCCGCCCCACGACTGACCCGGCCGCCTCACTGAAGGGACCCGCTGCGCCGTCGTCAACATGTGCACACGTATGCACGTGATGGCTATGATGGTTTCGTCCTTCGACACCGCCGACCGGGACGGGCCGATGCTGGTCGTACTGCGCAACCGCACCTACCGCCACCTGTTCACCGCGCAGGTCGTCGCCCTGCTGGGCACCGGCTTGGCCACGGTCGCGTTGAGTCTGCTCGCGTACGACATAGCCGGGGACGACGCGTCGGCGGTGCTGGGCACCGCGTTGGCGATCAAGATGGTCGCCTATGTCGCCATCGCGCCGGTGGTCGGCGCGGTCGCCGACCGGATCCCGCGCCGCGTGTTGTTGGTGGTGACGGATCTCGTCCGTGCCGGCGTCGCGCTCGCGCTGCCGTTCGTCACCCAGGTCTGGCAGATCCACCTCCTGATCTTCCTGCTCCAAGCAGCGTCGGCGGCCTTCACCCCGGTGTTCCAGGCCACCATCCCCGAGGTGCTGCCCGCCGAACGCGATTACACGAACGCCCTGTCGATGTCCCGGCTCGCCTACGACCTGGAAAGCCTGTTCAGTCCGGCCCTGGCCGCCGGGTTGTTGGCCCTGCTCTCCTACAACTGGCTCTTCGTCGGGACCACCGTCGGATTCGTCTCGTCGGCCGCGTTGGTGGTGTCGGCCGTGCTGCCCAAGCCCGTTCCCGTCGAGCGCACCGGCGGCATCCACGCCAGGGCCGCGTTCGGCATCCGCCTGTTCCGGGCCACCCCTCGGCTGCGAGCCCTGCTCGCCCTGGACCTGGCGGTCGCGGCCGCCGGAGCGATCGTGTTCGTCGACACGGTGGTGATGACACGCGGGCACTTCCACCGCTCCGCCGGAGCCGTGTCCGTGGCTCTGGGGGCCTACGGTGCCGGGTCCATGGTTGCGGCCCTGCTTCTGCCCCGCCTCCTTCGTCGCTTCACCGACCGTGCGGTGATGCTGTCGGCGGCGCTCGCCCTGCCGGTGGTCCTGGTCGCGGTCGGGGTGATCACCGCCGGCGCACCCGACACCCGGTCGTGGATCCTGATCCTCCTGGCCTGGGCGGCCGTCGGCGCGGCGTGTTCGGCGGTCCTCACACCGGGCGGACGGGTGATACGGCGCTCCGCCGGCGACGCGGACCTGCCCGCCGCGTTCGCCGCCCAGTTCTCCCTCTCGCACGGCTGCTGGCTGCTCACGTATCCCCTCGCCGGTTGGCTCGCGGCCGGCAAGGGGCTGTCGACCACCTCGGTCGTCCTGGGAGTCATCGCCCTGTCCGCCACCGCCGCCGCTGCGGCGAGTTGGCCCTCCCGGGACCCGGAACGGCTCGGCCACGTCCACCCCGATCTGCCTGCTGGGCACCCGCACCTGTCCGACGCCGTCCGGTCCGACGCCGGCTGGCGACACAGGCACCACTACGTCATCGATCGGCACCACCACCGTTGGCCCACCGGCGCTTCGGTTGCGGGCCGGCGGGTGGGCTCCGCCCGCTGAACGGCCCGGAGCCGATGGTTCCAGCGCGCCTCCAGTAGCTCGCGCAATGTCCGGTTCCGGTCGAGGTCGTCCGTGTCCACGGGGTCACCGTGACACCCGTGGCGGACGGGAGCGGCCCGCTTTCTCGAACCGTACGAACTCGTCACCCCCGCACCAGGCACCGCAAACCTCGATGGCGCCTCGCCGCCACCACCGCCCGAACCGCCCGACGGCGACGACCACTTGGGGCGCGCGTTGCGGGACGTCGGGGTTCAGGCGGTGACGGACGCAGCAGTTCCCCGGCGCTCGGCATGCCCTGGGGCGACGCCCGTGCCGCGCGGTGGGCCGTGTTGCGCGGTGCGGTCGTGCGGCGGGCCCGGGCGGGCCCGGGCGGGTCAGAAGGTGAAGTCGGGCGAGGTCCACCCCTGGTCGCCGGTACAAGCAATGTCGAGTGAGTAGCCGTCGATGGTGGCGGACATCCTGAGTGACCAGTTCGTGGCGGTGGGCGTGCCGGTGGTGGTCTTCAACCGTACGGAGGTGCCCGGCGGGATCCTGGTGACCGTACGCAGCGGTCCGAACGTCTGGGGGACGCCTGGTGGGTTGAACGTGCCGGTGAAGTCCCACACGGTTCCATTCCCGGCCCCGGTCTGCACGGTGCGCACGGTCGTGGTGAAGATGTTCGGGGGGAACGACGCGGGGGAGGTGGGGACGGCGACCTTCATTCGCTGCGGGTATGGGGCGCCGGCGGGGTCCGACGTGACCAGTGTTGCACTGGTGCCCCACCAGCCGGACGTGCCGGAGGGGAGATCGAGACAGTTCATGGAGATGCTGCGGGCTTCCGGCGGCAGCGCCTGGGCGGTTCCGGACAGGGCCACAACGGCGGCGAACGCCCCCGCGACACCGGCCGTCGCCCCGGCGGTGAACGTGCGACGAGACATGAATCGATCCTTTCGAATATTCGTTGCCGAAAACGGATCCGCGCACGCTCACCCTCACCGCGCGCGGATTCCAGAAGTCGTGCCGTAATACACGCGATGCCCGAAAGGGGCACGCGCAGCGGTACGTACGAACGGTCGAAACACCGACACCAGGCCCCTGCTTCGGCCCGCGCGAATCGGTCGACCCCCACCGAATCGCCGTGCCAGTGACCGGAGTTCACGGAGACTCCATTCACCCCCCGGACGTCGACAGCGACGAGTAAAACCGCGACGATAAACGAAGTCAATACAAAAGGGGGAAGCAGATCCATCGGCCGCGGACCAGGCCCGCGAACACCCGCTATTCCACCGACCAGCGCGCAACGAAGTTGATCGTGGTGACACGTGACAATACGTTCGCCATTGTCGAACCGCCATACGGAATAGCCGTCGACCAGGACAATCGGGGCGCGATGTGTCGGTCGCGTCCGACGCATAGCCCGCATGTTGATCGGACTCGATGACGTCGACTGGGCTTCGATGGAGCAGGCGTACGGCTCCGCTGCGGAGGTTCCCGTGCTCCTACGGGCCCTGCGATCGGCCGACGCAGAAGACCGCGAGAGGGCGTTCGACAGGTTCCACAGCGTGGTCCACCAGTAGAACGGCGTCTACGAACCGACCGCCGCGAGCAGGCTGTTCCGGTTCGAGTCGGCCTGCGACGCCGCCAGACCCGACCGGGCCGCCGTCGCCGAAAGGCAGCGCCGCTGCGCCGACACCCTCGTGGCCCGCACCGTCGGCCCCACGTTGCGGGAGCGGTCCGATCATTGTGGGCCTGCCGGTCGAGGTGCTCGGCCGGATGTGCTCGGACCGACCGCGTCATGCGCCGGCCGACACCTTCGCGCGTCTACGACCCGAAGGGAGGCCGACTGCCCGAACACGGCGGCAAGTTCGTCTTCGGGCAGCCCGAGACCTGGGGCGAGCCGCAGGCCACGACACACGCCCGCTCCTGCGCCGAACTTTCGCTGCTCGCCCGATGATCCTGTGGCGCGCGGCCGATGTGCACGCGCCTTCGGGGGTGCGGGCACGGGGCGACGACTCGGCTCGGTGGGGGAGTTCGGGCACATCAGCGATCCAGAGGGCCCCACTGCGTGGGCCGAATGCGGATCGACGTTGTGGTGGCGCCGTCGTGGATGTGGACGTGGATGTGGACGTGGGCGGGTCCGGGCGCGGGGCGAGGACATGCGTTGCTTCGGCGACGTCGGGTGTTCGTCGGTTCCCCTCGGGATGTTGCTGCGTCATCATGAGACTCCGGAGCGTGACGATTCCGAGGAGGTGTGCGGTGGGCGAGCACAACAAGCCGGACCAGCCGTTGGACAAGGGTGACCCGCCTCCAGGGAACGGGGATGGTCGTGTTCCCAAGCCCGAGGATCCGAAGGGCAAGCACAAGAAGGACCGGCGGGAGTGAGCGCCGGCCCCGACGACATCGGTGTCCATCGCCGCCGTGCGCTCGCGATGATGGACACCGGCAAGGCGTGGCCGGAGGATTCCCCGTGGCTGCGGGAAGCCGTCCGGGCCCTGCCTCGCGACGAGTTCGCACCCGAGGCCCTGTGGACCTGGGACGGCCACGCCTGGCAACGCGTGCTCCGCGCGGGCGACTCGCAGGTCTGGGCTAGGCTCGTCCACGCCGGCCCCGACGACGCGACGATCACCGAGATCACCGGCGGTGTCCCGTCCTCGTCCCTGTCCTGCACCTCGATCGTCGTCGACATGCTCGACTCCCTCGACCTCCAACCCGGCCACCGGGTTCTGGAGTTGGGCACCGGCACCGGCTGGAACGCAGCCCTGATCGCCCACCGCGTCGGCCCCACCGGTCACGTCACCAGCGTTGAGACCGACCCGACCCTGGCCACCACCGCAGCCGCGACCCTGACCCGCGCCGCAGCGCGCGTCGACGTCCGGGCCGGCGACGGCACCCTCGGCTGGGTTCCGGCAGCCCCCTACGACCGGCTGATCGCCACCTACGCGGTCGACCGCGTCCCCCGCGCCTGGATCGCACAGACCCGCCCCGGTGGCGACATCGTCTTCCCGTGGACCCGCCTGGGCTACTTCGCCCTCACCACCGGCAAAGACGGCCGCTCGGCCACCGGATGGCTCCACGGCCTCGCTCAATTCATGAACGCCCGAGGCACCGCCACCACCCCCACTCACCGCGAGGTTCGCGCCGACCGCGATCCCGACCACGAACGCCCCTTCACCCGCGACCCGCGGCCCCTGCACGACGACGCCCACCTGATGTGGGCACTACGCCTGCGGCTGCCCGACGTGCTGTTCGACACCTCCGCCGACACGCACGGCGTCCACGCACGCCTTCACGACGGCGCCGGGTCCTGGGCGACGATCTCCACGCCGCCGACCGGGCGCGCAACCACCTTCCAGGGTGGACCGCGTCGCCTCGTCGACGAAGTCGAGACTGCCTGGGACGCGTGGACCGAGGCCGGCGCGATCGGCCTGTACGACCATGGCATGACCGTCACGGCCGACGATGAGCAGTTCGTCTGGGCGGGCGACCCCGACTCCGGCTCCCGATGGGCCCTTCCCGCTCCCGCGCCGATCACGATCGGGTGAGCCCGACACCCCTCGCGGCGCAGCCCGACGCCGTCGGGAACGCGCTCGGGGCCGGCAACGGCGTGACCCCCGGCCGCCGGTCCGGGTGGTCACGCAGGCGACGGGGCGGCCAGCCACGCGCCGGGTTCCCGCAGAAGGCGGCGCAGGCGGTTGCGCAAGTCATGGCGCGGCGAACCCGACCCGTCGACCCGTCCCCGTCACAAGGAGGCGGCTTGGTGCCCCGGCCCGGCAGCGGTCGTGAGCGTGGCGAGGGCGCCGCGTCATCGGCAAGCGGGGTTTCCTTTGCGTGGGGGCGTTGTGCGCTGTCCTGGAGAGTCAGGTGTTCGGGGCTTTGGAGAGGACGAGGCGGATCCAGAAGCAGGTCCAGTCTTCTTCGACCGACCGTGGGGAGGGGGTGTGGATCTCTGCTTCGGGCATGTACCGTCCGCGAGCCCCTTCGTGCCATCCGCAGGTCACCTTGTACGTGCCGGGTTCGGCCGAGAGCATGGTCGGCGGCCACGGGCCGATGTTGGTCTCGTGGGCGGCTGCCGCCGCCCAGACGACCACGATGTGGTCGCCGCGGATGTGGAGGTCGCCCGCGGCCGGCTCCTGCGTCGCGGCTGCGGTGGCTGCGCGCCGGCGGGGCGCCTGGGTCCTGCCCAGGGGAATCCATGAGCGTACGAGGAGGAAACCGTCGTCGGCGGTTGCGATCTCGGCTGTTCCCTCGCCGTCCAAGTCCCATATGAGACCGGTGTGTTCATGGTGGTCGCCGAAACGGATGACGGCGGCGTCCGCGTCGTCGGCCGCGGACATGGCTCGGGCGTAGTCGCAGGTGGGGTCGAGTTCGTAGTCGGGTCGGTGGACCGCGCCGCTCCAGTACGGGAAGGCGTCGGCGTCGCAGATCAGGAGCGGCCCGCCGAGGGTGCTTGCGGTGGACGGCGACCACGAGTAAGTGCGTTGTGGGGTGGATGCGTCTTTGCTTGTCATGCGGTCGTTGCCGATCGATGAAGGGGCGGTGGGGCCGGCCGGGGGCATGGTGTCTTGGTGATGCCGGAGAGTACTGGGCGGGACCGTCAGTGGCTGGGCGTGTTGCCGCCATCGGTTGTGTGGATCCTCCCGGTGAGGTCCGAGCCTGCGTGGGTGGGGCCATGGTGTGCGCGGCAATATGGCGCATGACCATCGCTACTGCCCACGGACGTGGTGGCGGCTCGCGGGCGATTTCGCTGAACAACTCGGCGGTGTCCGCGTTCGCGCCGGCGGTGAATCGGGGCTTCAGGAGGTTGAGTCCCGGATTTCGGGTGAAGCGAGATGCGACGCGGAAGCTGACAAGGGCTCTGCGGCAAGGGCGTCGAGATCGCGTAGCGGCCGTTCGGACGGATGCTCCGCGAGTACGGAGCGGATGGTTTCCCGCTGTTCGCGGCCCTGGGTTCGTCGGCCGCCTTGCGAAAGGAGCGGCCACACCTCCGACCAGGTTCGCCATCCTGCAGACTTCGCACGTCGAACCGATGCCCTTCCCGCAGGGGGCGAGCATGACCAGCCGATGCGTGGCCGCGAGCGCAAACTGCCCGGGCAGATGCTCCAACATCACCGAATCGTCGTGGCCTTCGCGCATGATCGTCCACCGGCGCGCCGCCGAGCACCTACGTACCCGCCGCGGCCCGCACCCGCGGCGGCGACCTGCGCGGCGCGATCTGCCACAGGGACCACAGCCTTCGAACGCGAGACGCTCCATCAAGGCGCCAAGCACCGGCCTCACCGGCCTCGATACCGTCCGCTGGGCCAACCGCTACAAGACCCGACGCCGCCACTCCCGTAGCGGCCAACTCAGCCCCACCACCTAGGAAGCCGAGCTTCGGACGATTTCACCTACACGCGCAAACGCCGCATGAGACGTGTCCTTACTCGGGGGGAAGGCCCAACCGCCGCTGGTACGGCGATTGGTATCCCAT
The DNA here is from genome assembly GCF_042754445.1 of Embleya sp. NPDC059213. Classification (NCBI taxonomy): domain Bacteria; kingdom Bacillati; phylum Actinomycetota; class Actinomycetes; order Kitasatosporales; family Streptomycetaceae; genus Embleya; species Embleya sp. NPDC059213. The sequence goes on along the minus strand of NZ_JBHZAV010000055.1, from coordinate 5,986 downwards.
GGACGAGCCTTCCGAGAGTGTGAAGGCTCCGGCTGCATTCGTTGGCTGCCTGTCGAGACGAGTCTTCGACGCAGGACGGACGAGACGAAGCGCTGGATGCCATGGCTCGGATCGCCGAATCGGTCGACCTGGCCCACAGCATGGAGATCTTGCGGTTGGTCGCATGGCCGCTTCGGGACTACAACCTTCGTTGGGTTCCGGAAGCCATGGCCGACTCGATCAATCTCGTTCCGGCTCGACCGCAAGAAAGCCGACGCGAGAGCACCCCAGGTCGGCACCTCCAGACACCCGCGTGTCCACGTCTCCGTCGTGTTGGCGACCACGCGGGGCGCCGCTGCGTCGCCCGCGACTGGGGCGCTGCCGCGGGCTGCACGGTGTCGGCCTCCCGGCTCGCGGCCCGGTGCGCGGTCGGCGCGCGCTGTTCGCGGCGCGCCGACGCAGCCGTCGTTCAGTTCTTGATCACGACGGTCGAGCAGATCTTGTCGGCGAACGTCTGCTTCTTCTCGTCCCACGCCGGCCACAGCCAGCCGAGGTAGCACGGAAGTGTGTCGAGCATGTGTGCGAAGTAGCGCCCGAAGGACAGCCAGAAGCCGGTCGGCTGTCCGTCCCGGATGCGGACCACCCGAATGTCCACGACGCTTTTGCCGATCGTCTGTCCGGTCTTGCCCTGGCGGTAGCACTGCCAGAGGGCGAACAGCAGGACCAGTGCGGCGCCGGCCACGATGAGGGATATCGGTGCCGAACCGCCCTCGTACTCGGTGGTGATCGTGCCGTCGAAGTCTTCGTACTCCGTGGTCTTGTTTCCCACCCACAGAACGCCGCCGTACATGGGCGCCATGACCAGGGTGAAAATCACGCCGTCGATCAGGTATCCGCCGGCACGCCGGCCCCAGCTCGCGCAGTAGTCTCCGAGGTCCTGCGGGACGCCGTAGCCGAAGTTGTAGCTGCTGTAGTCGTAACCCCGGCCCGCCAGGTGAGTCTGGGACATGGGTGGCCCGGCCTGGTCGTAGCCGGCGGCCGGATTGCCGGATGCCGGCATTTGGCTCGGCGCCGTCTCGGAGGCAGGCGGGTCGTAAGGGGATGCCGGAGACAAGTGGGACTCCCTGGAAGGTTGCGTGCCGCGCACGCGAATGAGACGGATCCAGGCGAATCGACGCGCGGTGCCCGGGATCGGGCGGCGACGTCTTCCCCACCCGCCCGGGATCCCGTTGACGGCGGCAACTTACCCCGAGCGGTTGGCGATTGACAGAGGTTATTCGAGCGGGAGTGCGCTCCGGCCGGGAGACGGAACTCCCGAGGGGAACAACCGGTTCGAAGCACCACGGAAGCAACGGAGCACCGACACCACCGAGGTCACGCTGACCACGAGCCCGGCACGAACCACGATTTCGACGTCGAACCACGCTGCCGCGCCGCCCTGATCGGAGTGCGGGGGCGGAGTGGTCCTCGGCGTACGGTGCGTCCCGGAGCAGAGCGTCCGCCCGCGCTGCCGCTCGGGCGATTGCACGGGCCGTATGTGTCACACGGGTTGCCGCTGCGGCGCTTCCAAAGGATGATCCCGGAGTAGACGGCGATGTCCGTTCCGGGGACGAAGCCTTCGACCGTGTCGTTGCACCCCCGGCACCCGCGGCGTGTCGCAGCACGACTCCCGTGCGGATCGACGCTGTTCATGTCGTTGCCGAAGCGTTTACCAGGCCGTGTCCGGTGGATCGTCGGTGCGGTGCCTGTGCGTTGGCGGGCCGTTGGTCCGTTGATGTGCGGGTCTGTGGATGGTCAGATCCGGTCCCACACGATCGACGCGTAGAGTTCGCCGAGCGTTGCCGTCAGTGCGGTGTCGACCGGGATCGGTACGTCGTCGATCAGTCGGACCGGGGCGATGCCGCGCGAGTTCGTCACGAACGCCGCCCGGAAGGAGCCGACGTCGGACAGGTGGACCGGGCCGCGTCGGGAGGGCGACGGCCCGGTGGCGAGGGCCCGTTCCAGCAGTTGCATGGTGATGCCCTCGAGGACCGGCGCGTCGGGCCACAGCAGCGAAGTGCCGTCGTGGAACACGATATTGGTGATCGCGCCCTCCGCGACGACCCGGTCCGGCCCGGTCAGGAGCGCCTCGTCGAAGCCCTCGCGGGTGGCCTGCCGGCGAAAGTGCGCCTGCCCGAAGTCCCCCACCCGCTTGATGTGCGGCACGGCACGCAGATACGGGACGGACCGCAACGCCTGTGGCGTGGGCGGCATGTCGCCCGGTGGCCGCACGGTCACCAGGACCGCGGTCGCCCCCGCCTCGTCCGCGGCGAGCACGTGGACCCGCACCGAGGCGTCGGAAACGTCGTCGGCCAGCGCGTGCCGGATGTGACGCCGAATCAGGTCGCCGTCCAGGGCGCTGCCGAACAACTCCCGGTTGGCCGCGTCGAGCCGACGCAGATGATCGGCGAGGCCACGCACCCGACCGCCGCGCACCTGCATCGCGGTGAAGTGCCCGTATCCGCCCACGGCGACGGCGTGCAGCCGTTCCACCGTGGTGGGTCGGCCGTCGATCTCGACCCGTGACACCGTCGAAGCGCTCATGGCCCCGACAATAGCCGCCCCGCCCGCTGGACTTCCGGCCGCCGGCCGGGCCGGATCGCGCTTCGCGGCCGGGCCCGGGACGTTGTTCGACGCCCCGGCGAACCCGGTCGCAAACGCCGTCAGTGGCTGATCGCGTCGATGCCGGCCTGGGCGAACTGCTCGTCGAGCAGACCGCTGGGCGCGCCCGCGACGCCGATGCCGGCGATGGGGGTGTTGCGGTACACGATCGGCAGCCCGCCGGCCAGGAACAGGGTGCCGGGGATGTCGGCCAGTGTCGGGTTCTGCTCCAGCCGTCCGACCAGGACCGAGGTGGGCGCGTTGAACGACGCGGCGGTGTAGGCCTTCCGCCGCGCCGACTCGTAGGTGTGCGGTCCGGAGCCGTCGCCGCGCAGCTGCACGATGGCATTGCCGTCACGGTCGACGACCGCGACGCTCACGTGCTCCCCGGCGGCCTCCGCCGCGGCCAGGGCGGCGAGCGCGGCCGTGGTCGCGGCTTCCTCGGTCAGGTGATCGGTGGTGACGACGTAGTCGTCGTTCACACCACACGCCGACCCCTGGCAGCCCGTGGCGGTCGCGGGCGCGGCACCGGCCACACCGAACGCCAGGACGGCCGCGCCGACACCGGCGACCAGACGCGTACGCAGCGACAGGGAACTTCTCACGATCACTCCCGGAATCGGCCGCCCGGGAATCCGGGACGTTGTGCCGCCGACCATTCGAACAGGCGATTCGCCCCATGGTGCGCAACCCCGCCGCACGCTGCTCCGAACGGACCACAGCGTCGACACGCGCGGGAGACGCGCCCCATGCGGCCTGCCGCCAGTGGTGCTTTGTCGGGTGGTGGTGGTCGGTCTTCGTGGTCGTTGGTGTCGGGACAGTGCTCGGCGGCGGGTGGGGCGGGTCCGGTCCGACAGCGAGGGCAGGTTCGTCAACCAGTGGCCGGTCGGCGCCTCGGCGTCGGTCGACCACTCGGTAAGCAGAGTGAACACGTGCAGCACCCGGTCCCAGGCGGCGGTTTGGGCGAGCGGGCCGGGCATCCTCCCTGCCGGACGCACTTCGGTGGTGGCGAACCGCGATTGCATCGCGCCGCGCGAGCCCCGCCGCCAGACGACCTCGGTGAACGCCTCCCGCCCCGCGGCGACGGCGTCATCGACCAGCGACCGGCCCCGATCACGCGGCAGCGGAGCGGGCCCAGGCCCGAGAACGCGAGCGTCGACGGATCTCGTTGCCGGCGTGGGCGATCTCGTCCCCGCGCACCGCGACCGCGAAGTCCGGGCTGTGGAGGGCGAGTTTGTGTCGGAAGTCGCCGACCTGCCCGTAGCCGGCGTCGGCGGCGACCAGCGGCGGGACCAAGCCCCCACCCGGTCAGGGTGTCGATGCCGTCCAGGTCCAGACGCCACTTCTCGACATGCTCGACGTCGTCGGACTCCGGCCCGTGCGCATCGCACCGGATCGTCGGCCCACTCCTCGGGCAGGAACAACCGCCACTGCAACGGGCACGACATTGTGTCCGTCGCCGCGTGGATACTTACCCCCACCTGGCAGTTCGCGCGTTTGCCGAGCGCGCCGCAGTACTGCTGGGCGACGCCCTCCCGCACTTGAGGAACGACGTATCGTCCACCATCCACACCTCCGGGGCCATCACGTCACCCATCCGTTCCGCGACCCGCCGCAGCATCCGCCGGTGCTCCCACGGCGAGCCCGTGACGAACTGCTGCAACGCCTGCGCCTTCCCGTCCGGTAACCGCTCCGCCTTCGGCACGATCGACTTCCTGTGACCGTCCACCATCAACCCACGCAGACAGCAGGCGTCCCGATGCCGCGCATCCCGACGCGGAACCGACCCGAACAGCCCGAACACATCACCCACGAATGCCGCGAGTTCCTCCCGCAGATGTTCCACAGCCCGGAGGCCCACCACCCCACCACGCACTCGAAACGCGTGGGTCATGCAGCCCCGGTCGGGTGGGTCGGACACCGGGCTGCACGACAGGGAGGCGGAAAGAGCCGGCCGAGGCGCGAAACGACACTGTGGCTCCGGACGCGGCCCGTCGAAACCTGTCGCAGGTACCGGCTCTTCAGAGCCGCCTCCCGGCGGGCGGCGGGCGGTACGCTGCACTGCACATCGAGACACGGGGGTGGATCGTGATGCAGTGCTGACCAACCGGGTGGCCTATTCGGACCGCGTGGTGTGGCAGGGCGCCCGCAACGGCCGGGTTGCCGCAGGCATGGTTGCGGGGGTCGCTCTCCTGCTGTTCGCCGCCTCCCTGCTCTGCCTCGGCATGTCCACCACGCGCGGGCTGTCCTCGATACCCGTGATGATTCCCCCACTGGCCTTTGCCTGCGGCGGCCTGAGCTTCTTACTGGGGTCGGGTCGGCTCGCGCGCGTTCAGGCGAACCGGCGCTTCGAGATCGGCCCGGGCGCGCTCGTCCTTCATGATGCGGACGGCACCGTGCCGCTGCCCTGGGGCGCCGTCGCCGGGGTGACGTTGACGCTGCGCCCCGGCCCGGGTACGGATACCGGGAGGGTGCGTCTGGAGGTGCGGTTGCGCGACGGGACGCTGCACGACCGTTCGATGTACTACGTGGAAGAGGGCATGTTCCGGGCTCTTGCCCTCGACCTGTTCCCGGGACCGGCCGGCTGCGGAGTGCCGTACATCGTCCACGGATCACAGGTGATCACCGACGAGATCGCGGCCCTGGCGGCGAACGCGAGGCCGTCGATGCCGCCCCGGCCTCCGGCCCCGCCTCCCGGCCCGCCGACCTCGTCGCACGGACCCCGGGCCGTCCCGCCGCGTCCACCCGCGCCACCGCCGTGACGACGACGCCTCGCCGCCCCGTCCAGGTGCCGCCGGTCGGTGCTCGAAGGGGTTCCCACCGCAGGCGGATCCACGTCGCCGACCCCACCCGCGGCACCACGCCGAGCGCCCGCTACCGCAATGTGCAACGCCACCCCGTCGCCCACACCCGCGCCGCCCTCGTCGCGCTCCCGCGCCGACGAACACGCCTTCAGGACGTCGAGGCCCACGAGACCGGGGCCGTCCTCGTCTGCGTGTAGAAGCGGGCCCGCGCCCGGAACAACAAGCATGACGCTTCGGGCGGAATCGGCTCCGGTCGCACCGGCGTTGGTGGCTGTTTCCCCTGGCCACGCTCGGTGCCGGGTGGGGTGCATCGCCCATCGGTGCTTGGGCAGCTCCAACCATGCCCATTTACGGTCGGGTGCGACGGTGATGCCGAAGTCGTAGCCGTGCGACTGGTGTTCGTCATGTCATGCCGGAGCGGCGGAGACTACTGAGGTTTCCGAGCCCGATTGACGGTGTGTCAAATGAGGGGCCACCCAGATTGCCACTCGTCCACCGTGCCCGACGCCGCCGGGCGCGGGCCCGCGCCCGGCCGGGCAGCACTTCGCCCCGCCGGGTGACAC
>NZ_JBHZAV010000054.1:0-55604 GCF_042754445.1 Embleya sp. NPDC059213 | reverse complement strand
ACCCCACATCGTCGACCGCGCACATCACCATCACGGCCGACGCCACGCCGTCGACCGCACCCCACGGTCGCGTCACCCGCCACCGGCCGTCCCCGCCCCGCCGACGCCTCGGGCATGCCCGCCGTCGCCGGGCCGCGGGATCGGCATCCCCACGGAGGACCCGCACCACGACACGTCGTGCTCTCCCACAGGAAGGCTTCGCGATGACATCGGCGAATCCCATCCCACCCCCGCGGCCCCTGCGCCGGGCCGGCGCACTGCTCATCGCGCTCGCGGCCGGCGCCGCACTCGCCCTCTCCGGTTGCGCCGTCGCCGAGGACGGTCCGGTCGCCGCCGAGGCGCCGACCCACCTGTCCGGCACCATCCAACTGTGGCACCACTACAACGGCCGCGAGGCCAAGGTCCTCGCGTCGATCGTCGACGACTTCGAGAAACGCCACCCCGACGTCAGGGTCCGGGTGCACGCCGGACAGCAGGACACCAAGATCACCCAGGTGGTCTCCTCCGGCGGCGACGTCGACGTGATGCTCACCAACGTCAACGCCACGCTCGGCACCGCCTGCAAGACCATGTCGGACCTCGCGCCCTACATGCGCCGGGACGGTGTCCCCGACGACGCCTTCCAGGGCATCTTCGCCCAGGCCACCGCGTTCGGAGGGCGCCGCTGTTCGCTGCCGACCACATCCGACGTCTACGGCCTGTACTACAACACACGACTGCTGGCCGAGGCCGGCTACACCACCCCGCCGCGCACCCTCCGCGAACTGGAGGACATGGCGCTGAAACTCACCACCTACAAGAGCGACGGGTCGATCGGGACCCTCGGCTTCAACCCGCTGATCGGCTTCCAACAGAACACCTCCGCCACCTTCGGCGGCACCGCCGGGGTGACCTGGACCAAGGACGGCGACTCCGCCGTCGCCGACTCCCGACAATGGGCCGAACTCATCGCCTGGCAAAACGACTTCGTCCGCAAGATCGGCTACGACAAGCTCAAGACCTTCACCGCCGGCCTCGGTGACGAGTGGTCGGCGAACAACCCCTTCCAGAACGGGCGCGTCGCGATGACCCTGGACGGCGAGTGGCGTGTCGCGTTCATCGAGGAACAGGCCCCCCACCTCGAGTACGGCACCGCCCCCTTCCCCGTCCTCGCCGGCAGCGGACAGGAGTACGGCGGCGGATTCGTCTCCGCCGCGGACATCGGCGTGGCCAAACGCTCCGGCAACAAGGAGGCGGCCTGGGCGCTGGTGAAGTACATGACCACGGACACCGACGCCGCGGTCAAGCTCGCCAACGGCCTCAAGAACATCCCCACCCTCAAAAGCGCCGTCGCCTCACCCGCCCTCCAGGCGTCACCGCAGTACCGGACCTTCATCGAGGCGTCCGCCCACCCGGCCGGCAACACCAGCCCGGTCACCGAGATCGGCTCCACCCTCACCGCCACCATGGACGACTTCTGGACCGACTACCAACAAGGCTCCGGTGGAAATCTGAGACGTCTACTGGAAAAGGTCGACACCGACATCGACAACGCACTCGGCCTGCGGCGGGCGAAGTGACCACGTCCGACGCGAACCCGATCTCCACCGTCCCGCGCGCCCGAGCCGCGGCCCACCACACCCCGAAGACCCCCGAGGCGAAGCGGGCCGGCCGGCGCCGCACACTGCGGTCGCGGTTGTCCATCGGATCCATGGTGATCCTGCCCCTGATCGGCCTGGTGGCGTTCTTCCTGTATCCGCTGTGCGCCAACGTCTACTACTCGTTCACCAACTACGACCTGGTGGGCTCGCCGAAGTGGATCGGCCTGCGCAACTACGACTACCTGTTCACCCAGGACCCCCGCGTGGGCGGCGCCGCCCGCAACACCCTGTGGTTCGTGGTGATCCTGGTGCCCGTACGGATGGCGTCCTCGCTGGGCATCGCGCTGCTGCTGACCCGACGCAAGCGGGCCGCCGGATTCTGGCGCACCCTCTTCTACCTGCCGGCGCTCGTCCCGCCGGTGGCCTCGGTCGTCGGCTTCGTGTTCCTGTTCAACCCCGGGACCGGACCGATCAACACGCTGTTGCGCAAGTTCGGGATCGACGGGCCGTTGTGGTTCAACGACCCGTCGTTGTCCAAGCCCTCGCTGCTCCTGCTCGGCGTCTGGATGATGGGCGACGTCATGGTCATCTTCCTGGCCGCACTGCTCGACGTGCCCAAGGACCAGTACGAGGCGGCGGAACTGGACGGCGCGAGCGCCCGGCAGAAGTTCCGGTTCATCACCCTGCCGAACATCTCCCCCGTCCTGCTGTTCTCCGCCGTCACCGGAGTGATCGCGGCCCTGCAGTACTTCACCGAGGCCGCCGTCGCCTCCAGCGTCGCCAACGGCAAGACCGGCATCGACGCGGGTCCCGACCGCCTCCTCGGCTACCCCAACGACTCCCTGCTCACCTACACCCAGTGGATGTACGTCCAGGGCTTCAACAGTTTCCAACTCGGCTACGCGGCGGCCATGGCGGTCGTGCTGTTCGTGGTGGCGGCAGCCGTCATCGCGGTCCTGCTCCGCCGAGCCGGCATGTTCCAACAGAAGGGAGCGTGAGCGGTCGTGCCCACCAAGAGAGCGCTCTCCTACATAGCCGAGCACGCGCTGCTGCTGGCCCTGGCCTTCGTCTTCCTCGTGCCCGTGGTGTTCGTGGTGCTCACCTCCTTCATGGGCGGGCACCAGACCCTCACCGGCGCGTTGTGGCCGAACCCGTTCGAATGGTCCAACTACACGAAGGCGTTCGACACCGCGCCGCTGGGTCGTTGGTTCGCCAACTCCCTGCTGTACGCGGGCACTTCGACGCTGCTGATGCTCGTCTCCTCGGTGCCGGTGGCCTATGTGCTGGCCAAGGTCAGGTTCCGCTTCTCCGGCGTCGCGTTCTTCGTGGTGATCGTCGCGATGTTGTTGCCGCCGCAGGTGACCCAGGTGCCGTTGTACGCGGTGTGGGCACACTTCCGGGTCGTCGGCACGTTCTGGCCGCTGATCCTGCCGCACCTGTTCGGCAGCGCGTTCTCCATCTTCCTGCTGCGCCAGTTCTTCCTCTCCATCCCCAAGGAGTACATCGACGCGGCCCGGATGGACGGCAACGGCGAGTGGGGCATCCTCCTGCGGATCATGGTGCCGATGGCCAAACCCGGCATCGCCGCGGCCTCGATCTTCATGTTCTTCCAGTGCTGGAACGACTACTACGGGCCGCTGCTCTACACCTCGGAGAACCCCGACAACTGGCCCATCGCCTACGGTCTCGCCTCCTTCCACGGCTCCCACAGCACGGACTGGGGCGTGATCATGGCGGTCACCACGCTGGCCACCCTCCCCGTGGTCGTCGTCTTCTTCTTCGCCCAACGCACCTTCGTGCAGGGCATCACCCTCACCGGCGTCAAGGGCTGAGGACCCCACACGGTCCACACCCACGCCCACACCCACTCCCCCGGACACACCCGCACGCCCGAACAGGCAAGGACACCTCTTGAACGGCACACACGACGTGAACGGCAAACACGCGCGACCGCTCGGGATCGGCATCATCGGTTCCGGCTTCATCGCCCACTTCCACGTACGCTCCTGGCAGGCGATCCGCGGCAGCGACATCGTGGCCACCCAGTCCCGCACCCTGGACCGGGCCCGCGAACTCGCCGCCTACGCCGAGGACCTGCGGGTCGGCGTGGACGTCACCGCCTACGACGACATCGCCGCCCTCGTCCGCGACGAACGGGTGGACGCGGTCTGGGTGCTCACCCCCAACCACACCCGCGTCGAGGTCGTGCGGGCCATCTGCGACGAGGTCACCTCCGGCCGCGCCCGCCTGCGCGGCATCGCGGTCGAGAAGCCGCTGGGCCGCAACATCGCCGAGGCGCGACAGGTCGCCGACCTGGTACGCGAGGCGGGAATCCCGCACGCGTACCTGGAAAACCAGGTGTACGCGCCACGCCTGACCCGGGCCCGCGAGCTGATGTGGACCCGCGGCGCGCGACACTCGGGCACGCCGTACCTGGCCCGCTGCACCGAGGAGCACTCCGGTCCGCACTCGGCGTGGTTCTGGGACGGCGAGGCCCAGGGCGGCGGCGTGCTCAACGACCTGATGTGCCACTCGCTGGAGGCCGGCCGCTTCCTGCTCACCCCGCCGGGCACGGCGCCGTCGCAGTGGTTGCGACCGGTGTCGGTGACCGCGACGATCGCCTCGCTGCGCTGGGGGCGGGAACGGTACGCGGCGCGCCTGGAGCGGGAGTTCCCCGGCGTGCAGGACTATCGCAGCACGCCGTCGGAGGACTACGCCAACGCCACGTACACGTTCGTCAACGGCGACGACGAGCCGGTCGTCGTCGAGGCCATGACCTCCTGGGGCTACGTGGGCGCGGGCATGCGGTTGTCCTTCGAACTATTGGGCCCCGAGTACTCGATGAGCGCGAACTCGTTGAGCGGCGACGCCACCGTGTTCTTCTCGCGGAACCTGGAACAGGCGAGCGGCGAGGACATGGTGGAGAAGCAGAACGCCGAGCAGGGCCTGATGCCGGTGATCGCCGACGAGCCCGCCGCGTACGGCTACACGGCGGAGAACACCCACATCTCCGGGATGTTCGCCCGCGGCGAGCAACCGCTCGAATCCCTGGACAGCGGGGTCGAGGTGACCGAGTTGCTGATGGCCGCCTACTACGCGGCGGAAACGCAGACCGTGGTGCGGTTCCCGGTGGACCTCGGCGACTACGTGCCGGCGGTCGCGCGACGCGCCTGGCGCCCCCGGTCGAAGTCGGGCACGCCGTCCGGAACGGAGGCGGGCGCGTGAGCGCGGTCTTGACGTACGGATACGGGTACGAGGAGGGACGACGGGCCGAAGTCGCGGCGCTGCGCGAGGTGGTGGCCGCGATGCCGGGCCGGACACACCTGTGGCCGGCGGGTCGGCCGCGGGTGTTGCTCGCGGGCATCGGCGCCAGCCACGCGGCGTTGGCCTCCCCGCTGTACGCGCTGCGCGCGGCCGGTCTGGACGTGGCCCGGTCGGACTGTTCGGACCACCCCGTCGCGATCGGCGACGTGGATCTGGTGCTCGCGTTGTCACAGAGCGGGCGCAGCCGGGAGACGGCGGACCTGGTGACCCGTTTCCGTGCGGCGGGCGTGGACACGTTGGCGGTGACCAACGCCGAGACCGGTCCGCTGCGCGAGGCGGCGGGTACGGCGCTGACCCTCGGCGGGTTCCCCGACAGCCGGGTGTCCACGGTGGGTTTCGTGGTCACGTACGCGGCGCTGGGCATGCTCGCGGACGAGGCGGCGACAGGCCGGATCGACGACAACTGGCGGCGGTTGCCCGACCTGATCGAGGAGGCGGTGTCGACCAACGACGCGGTGCTCGCCGACTTCGCGGCCGGCGCGTTGGCCTCGGGATCGGTCGACGTGGTCGCCTCCGCGGCGCAGCAGACCACGGCGGAGGCGGTGGCGCTGCTGCTCCGGGAGGGCCCGTTGGTGCCGGCGACGGCGTACGGGACCCGGTCGTACCTGCACGGCCCGATGGACTCGGCCGGCGCCGACACCGCCCATCTGGTGATCGGCGGCGCCCGCGAACTCGCCTTGGCGCGCCAACTCCTGGAGAAGCCGACGGCGGTACTGACGGTCACCGACGGCACCGGTGCAGTCCCCCGGAGAGCGGTGCCGGTCACCGTCCCGACGGGTCTGACCGGACCCCAGCGTGCCCTCGTCGAGGTGTGCGTGCTCCAAGCCCTGGTGTCCCACACCGCGGCGACCCGGGGCAACCCGGTCGACGAGATCGCGTTCACCCGCGAGGACACCAAGATCGCCGCGCTCGCGGAACTGTGACCGAACGCGGCTCGTCCGCGTGAGCGCTCCTGCGACGTGGCACGGGCCGGGCACGAGCACGAGGTGCCCGGCCCGCGCCCGGCCCGCGCCCGGCCTCGGTCGGCCCGGCCGCGCCGGCGGTGGTAGCGAAGTCGCGTTTGCTCCGCCGGGTCGTCACCGCCCGTGCCGGGAGGGCCGGAACGAGCCGTCCTTGAGAGCGGCCCGCAGGTCATGCGGGAACCCGGGCCCTCGACCGGGTCGAGGTCGGGAGCGTAGGGCGGCGGGAGGACCGCGGTCGGCCGGTCGACCCGGTCGGCGAAGGCGCGCATCCGGCGGCTGCGATGGCTGCCGAGGTTGTCCCACGCCGAAACGATCGGGTGGTCGAACGTCCGGTGTATGTCCGGTGGTTGCCGGATCGGGATCCGGTCGGTGACCGAGCCCGAAACGATCCGTCCGGCGGGTGGCAGCACCGGCCGACCGGCGAGGTCTTCGGGCGTTTCCCCGTCCGCACCCGCAGAACCGGAGTGCGCCCCCGCGGAGCCCACGTCGCGCAGACGGGAGGCCGCAGCGACAGCGCGGTCTCGTCCGCGAACACATCGGCAACGGTGGCACGACGATGTCGGCGTCCGGCCGACCGCGGCCCGTACCCACCAGAGAGCACCCGCACCACCGGCACACCCCGACCCACCTGCTACATAAGCAACTTGACAAGCCCTCCTATGGCATTGTCGGTACACCGTCGACGCAGCGCGGCAGCGACCATGGGTTGGCCCGCCGGGTCGGCTGAGGCAGCAGGGCGTCGGGGACGTCCTGGTAGCAGACCGGGCGCTGGAAGCGTTCGATCGCGAGGCTGCCGACCGAGGTCGAGCGAGGGTCGCTGGTCGCGGGGAAGGGTCCGCCGTGAACCATCGCGTGGCCGACTTCGACGCCGGTCGGCCAACCGTTGAAGAGGATCCGGCCGGCCTTGGTCTCCAGCAGGGGTAGCAGGCGGCGGGCGGCATCGTGGTCCGCGTCGGTCGCGTGGACGGTCGCGGTGAGCTGGCCGTCAAGCCGGTCGAGGCGTGGCAGGAGCTCGTCGATCGAGCGGTAACGGACGATCACGCCGGCAGCGCCGAAGACCTCGTCACGTAGCGGCGAGCCCGGGCGGTCGAAGACCTCGCCGGACGCTTCGAACAGATGCGGGGCGGGAGCATCCAGTGCACCGGCGGAGCCGGCGGCGACAACCCGCACGCCAGGCGTCCGGCGCAGCCGCGAGGTGCCGGACATATACGACGAGACGATGCCCGAGGTCAGCATGGTTTGGCCGGTGACCGCGGCGACGGCCGAACCCGCAGCCGCCATGAAGGCGTCACCGGCAGCACCTTCGGGAAGGAAAAGCAGGCCGGGATTCGTGCAGAACTGGCCTGAGCCGAGGGTGAGTGACCCGACGTACGCCCCGGCGAGCGCGGCCGGGTCGTCGGCAAGCGCGCCGGGCAGGACGATCACCGGGTTGACCGACGACATCTCCGCATACACCGGGATCGGCTCCGGGCGGGCGGCGGCCGCCGCCAGCAACGCGATTCCTCCGCTGCGCGAGCCGGTGAAGCCGACCGCCTTGATCCGCGGATCGCGCACCAGTTCCTGCCCGAGTTCGATGCCGGCAGCAGTGTCGGAGGAAGCAAGGAAGGAGAAGACACCCTGGTGCAGGTCGTGGGCCGCGACCGCACGGGAGACTGCGGCGGCCACCAGCTCGCCCGCACGTGGATGCGCCGGATGTCCCTTGACCACGACCGGGCAACCTGCGGCCAGCGCCGAGGCGGTGTCACCCCCGGCTGTGGAGAAGGCGAGCGGGAAGTTGCTCGCACCGAAAATCGCGACCGGGCCGACCGCTGTCAGCCGCCGGCGGATGTCGGCGCGAGGCAGCGGCGCGCGGTCGGGCCGGCCGGGGTCGATACGGACGCCGAGGTGGGCACCGCGGCGGACGACCTCGGCGAACATCCGGAGTTGCCCGGTCGTGCGCCCAAGCTCGCCGGTGATGCGCGCTTCGGGCAGCCGGCTCTCCTCGACGGCCGCCGCGATGATCGCGTCACGATCGCGCTCGATCTCGTCGGCGACGGAGGCGAGGAAAGCCGAGCGCTCCGTGGGCGAACTCTCCCGATAGGACCAGAAGGCCTCGGCTGCGGCCGCGGCTGCCTCGCGCACAGTCGGCCGCGCCATCCGCTCAGCCATCGAGGTTGAACCACGAGGTCTTGAGCTGTGTGTACTGCTCGATCGCGTGCAGCGACTTGTCGCGCCCGAAGCCGGACTGCTTGAAGCCGCCGAAGGGCACGTTCACATCCCCGCGGTTGTAGCAGTTCACCCAGACCGTACCGGCGCGCAGACGGCGCGCGATCCGGTGGGCCCGGCTGACATCGCGCGTCCAGACGGCGGCGGCGAGGCCGTAGATCGAGTCGTTCGCCACCCGCACCGCCTCGTCGGCGTCATCGACGGCGAGGACCGACAGCACCGGCCCGAAGATCTCCTCGCGCGCGACCCGCATCTCGTTGTCGACACCTGCCAGCACGGTGGGCTGGAGATACGAACCGCCGGTCTCGACCCGCGCCCGCTCGCCGCCCGCGACCACCCGCGCACCTTCCTCCCGGCCGATGCGGATATGGCTCGCCACCCGGTCGAGATGGCCGGCGTCGATCAGCGCACCCATCCGGGTCGCCGGATCGAAGGGATCGCCGGGCTGCCATTCCTGCGTCGCCTCGACCACGCGGGCGGTGAACTCCTCGGCGATCGACGCCTCGACCACGAGCCGCGTGCCGGCGCTGCAGACCTCGCCCTGGTTGAAGAACGCGCCCTGCGCGGCTTCCGCCGCAGCCCGGTCGAGGTCGGGGGCGTCGGCAAGCACGACATTGGCCGACTTGCCGCCACACTCCAGCGAGACCATCTTCATATTCGAGCGGGCGGAGTAGCCGAGAAACATCTTGCCGACCTCGGTGGAGCCGGTGAACGAGATCTTGTCCACGTCCATGTGCAGGCCCAACGCGGCACCGGCGGTCTCGCCGAATCCCGTGACCACATTGAACACTCCGTCGGGAAGCCCGGCCTCGCCGGCCAGACGGGCGAGTGCGCACACGACGAGCGGCGCCTGCTCGGCGGGCTTCACGATCACGGAGTTGCCCGTTGCGAGCGCCGGCGCGATCTTCCAGATCGGCATACCCAGCGGGAAGTTCCACGGCACCACCGCGCCGACGACACCGAGCGGCTCCCGCGTAACGAGCGCGAGCTCGCTCTGTGGGGTCGGCATCACCTCGCCGGCCAGCTTGTCGATCGCCTCCGCGTAGAACTCCAGCACGCCGGCGGCGTCGTCGACCTCGCCGAGCGCGGCGGAAATCGGCTTGCCGGAGTCGGCGGTCATGATCAGTGCCAGCTCCGAGCGCTGCTCACGAATCAGGGCCGCGAAGCGCATCATCACCGCCTTGCGCTCACGCGGCGCCGCCAGCGACCAGCGGCCGTCCTCGAAGGCTCGCCGGGCCGCCGCGACCGCGAGGTCGACGTCCTCGGTGGCGCAGGCGGCGACCGCGGTCAGAGGTGCTCCGTCAACCGGGCTGATCCGCGTGAAAACCTCGCCGGAAAGCGCCGGCCGGTAGCTCCCGTCGATGAAGGTGCCGCCCTCTGGGGCGGCGTTCGCGCCGAGGCGCGCCAAATCCGTGACGACAGTGGTCATCGTCGTCCTCCTTGGCTGTTTTGAAGGGACGTCATCCCCGGTCATGATGCGTCGCGGCGGCGGAACTGCCGCAGGCGCAGCGCGAGCTGCACCTCGAGCAGGTCCGTGCCGTCTTTCAGGCTGCGACCGGTGAGCTGTTGTATCCGGTCGAGTCGATACGCCAGGGTCTGACGGTGGATGTGCAGCTCGCCGGCCGTCGGACCCGGGCGGCTGCCGTTGTCGAGATAGACCTGGAGGGTCTGAAGCAATGCGTGGTTCTTGTCCGCGTCCATGAGATTGCCGAGCACGCGGTCGAGATAGCTGTCGACGCTCTCGGCGTCGACCAGGTACTGCAGTAGCAGGTCGAGCGCGGCACCGCCGGGCTCGTTGACCCCGACGCGTCCGGTGGCGGCGGAGGAACGCGCTTGGTACACGGCCTCGCGGAGATGCTCCAGCCCGGTGCGTAGCTGGCTGGTGCCCAGCACCGTGGCGATCCCGATGGCCTTGAGGTCCGCCCACACGCGCTCGCCGATGTTGCCCTGCGGGTTGAGCGCCAGCACCAGCACCTGGCCCTCGTACCAGGTGGCGAGAAATGCCTCGCCGGCGCGAGCCACGCTGTCCTCGACCCGCGCAAGCAGCGACTCGCGGATCTCGTCGCTCGGCGACTCCGCCCGGCAGGCAAGCACGACATAGGTGTCGATCTCCGCGGGAGCGGTGCCCTCGAAACGGTCCCTGATCAGCTCGATGTCGACCGGCCCGGCCGCCGCCTCCTGGAAGAGCTGCTCGGCATCGGCACGGCGGCGCACCCGCACGCTCTCCAGGCTGGAGACCGTCAGGCTCAGCGCGGTGACCATCTGCTCGACGAGCAGCGTCTGCCGCTCGTCCATCGGCTCGCCGGTGGCGACAATGAGGTAGGCGACCACCTCCCGCGTCCCCGGAATCGGGACGACCGTGATCATGGCGCCGTCCGACTTGAAGGTGATCGACACGCGCGGAATGCCCGCGGAGCGCGCATGGCTCCACATGTTGCGCGCGTCGACCTCCTGCAGGCCGGCGAAGCCGATCAGGGTGCCGTAGTAGTCGAACGCGGCGATCCGCGCCCTACCCAGCGCCGCGCCCACGATCGAGACGATCGCGCGGGGGTCGCGCTCGTTCGTCACGACCGGGAGCAGCCGCCGGCTCATGGTGATCGCCTGGTGCAGCGAGGCGTACTTCTCCCGGTAGAGAGTGTCGAAGACGAACCGGGTCAGCGCGATCAGCGGCACCTCGAAGGGCACCACGAAGATGGCCAGATCGTGCGTCTCCGCCGCGTGCAGCAACCCCTGCGGCACCTTCGCGTGCTCCGGCCCGACGGCGTACCCCAGCGCGGTGCAGCCGGCCGCGACCAGGGTCACGACGGTCGCCTCGGCGGCGGCAGCGTCCAGTTCGCCGACCGCATAGCCGGACGTCAGCAGCACCTCGCCGTCGGAGATCCACTCCGCGGCGGTCGGGTAGTCGCCGTAATGCACCCACCGGATCGGCAGTTGCCGAGACTCGGTCCCGCCGGTGAGCTGCTCCAGCCCCAGCTCACGGTGGGAAAGCAGGTCACCTAGCCGCATCAGTGCTCTTCCGTCCGGTGATCGAGGGCTCCGCTCGCGGAACCCTCGATCGTGCACCGTCGATCTTCACTCAGACCGCTGCCACAGGTATGCCGAGGCCCTTCGCGCCTCTCGCCGAAGCGACCGCCTCGGGGTAGAACCGTTCGATGACCGCGCGGATGGTCTGCATGCGGTGCACCTTCTCCTCGGCCAACAGGATGGTCTCCTGCTCCAGATGGCGGCCGGCCGGGTACAGCTCCGGGCTGTTTCGGATGCCGATCTTGATGTACACCGGGGCCGCGACGCGGATGATCTCCGGGACATCGTAGGTCCGCACGAAGCCGCCGAAGGAGTCCGGGGCCTCGACGTAGATGTCGATCGGGATGTCGACCCGCTTACGGATGGCGGCGAGCTGCGGCAGGGTCAGTGCCGAGGGCACGTTCAGCGAGTCCACGCCGAGGTCCACGGCCTCCTGGGCCGATACCGGGTTGGCCCCCAGACCCGCCAGCGCCGACGCCTTGATCACCAGAGCCTCCGGGACGATACCGCGGACGCGGGCCTCGTGGAGGATTCGGATGGCGCCGCGGTCGGCAATCGTCAAGCCGCGCACACCGAGGCCGAGGCCGCGCGCGACGTCGTCGAGCAGGTGTCGCAGCCGGTCCATGCCCTCGGACTGGTGGGCGAGGTTGTAGCCGGCGACGGTGTTCGGGGTCGGCGTCGCGCCCCAGGTTCCACGCGGGCCCGGGAAGGCCGAGAGTTCGACGCCCGCACTGCGGGTCGCGCCGAGCATCCGCTCGAACTCCTCGTCGGTGGCCATCTGGATACCCGAGCCCTGGCTCAGGCGGTGGACGTCGAGCCCGCGACGCGACGACTCCTCCAGCGCGACCTCGACGGCCGCGGGGCCCTCGACGCTGGCCAGTTCGAAGCGGTATTGCGCGCCGTCCGGGAAGCGCTTCTCGCTACTCGGCAGGTCATAGGCGTCGCTCTTGGCATAGCCGAGGTCGGAGAGCAGGACTCGGGCGTTATACATGGATTCCTCGCGCTGCAGAGACGGTATTCACGAAGTGGAGCGGCTGCCCGGTCTCGAAGACGCTCACGATGTTCTCCGCCACGGTGCGGCGAAGCTCCTCGTATGCCTCCTCGGAGTAGAAGGCGGCGTGGGGGGTCAGGGTCGTTCCCGGCACGGCGAAGATCGGATCCGCCATCGACGGCGGCTCCGACGCGATCACGTCGAGCGCCGCGACGACACGGCCCTGCTCCAGTGCCTCACGCAGGGCGACCTCGTCGATGACCGCACCGCGGCCGGCGTTCACCACACGCAGCCCCGGCTTGGCGTGGGCCAGCACCTCGGCGTCGATCATGTTGCGAGTCGCGTCGGTGAGCGGCGTGTGCACCGAGATGACGTCGGCCGAGGCGACCAGGTCGATCACGCTTGCGGACCGCTGCACGCCCGTCCCGGCAAAGTCCTCGTCGGACAGGATCGGGTCGTAGGCATGCACCCGGTAGCCGAGCGCGGCCGCATACTGCGCCAGGCGGCGGGCGATCCGGCCCAGGCCGAGCAGGCCGAGGGTTCGACCGCTGATCCGGTGGAGCGGACGGCCGAGGTCGTAGGTCCACGTGCCGCCTCGGTAGAGCCGGTCGTACTCGACGATGCCGCGCTCGAGGTTGAGGATCAGCGCGAGCGAGTGCATGGCCACTTCCTCGGTGCAGTAGTCGGGGGCGTTCGCCACCCAGATGTCCTGCCCGGTGGCCGCGTCGACGTCGATCCGGTTCACGCCGATGCCGTAGTGGGAGATGACGCGGGCCTGTTCCATCCGCTCGACGCGCGCCCGGTCCAGCACTGTGTACTGGTTGCAGACGGCGTCGGCTATCCGGAGCTCGCGTTCCAGGAAGTCGGGGCCCTCGTCGGTCGCGTCGATGACGGTCGCGTCGATCCGCTTCAGCACCTCGCGCTCGATGTCGAGATCGGGATGCTTGCGATCGGTGAACAGCACGCGGAACTCAGTCATGACGGGCCGACCGGCGCTGCTCGGAATACTCGACGATGTGCTTGCCCTCGGGGTCGAGACGCACACCGTAGAGCTCCCAGGCGCTTTGGATGGTGACCCGGCCGTCGGCGACGTCCATCAGCACCATCTCGGCGGGTCGCGACAACGGGTCGCCGTAACCGCCGGAACCAGGGGTGTCGATCGTGATCACGTCCCCCTCCTCCAAGAGCATGCCGGTGATCTTCTGATAGAGCGGCGCCTGCTCGCCACCGCGGGTGAGCGCCTTGCGGCCCGGGGTGCCACTGCCGCCGCCGAAGAGGCCCTGCGGGCGGTGCTCCTCTCCGTCGGAGCGGAGGGTCAGAGTCTGGTCGGGTGCCGTGACGCGGTAGGAACGGCGAAAGGCGAGACCGCCTCGGAAGCGACCGGCGCCACCGGAGTCGGGCAGCAGCGCGTACTCACCGAACTCCAGCGGGTACTCCAGCTCCGCGGCCTCGACCGGCACGTTCATCACATTGCCGACGTAGTCGTCGACAGCGTCCAGGCCATCCTTGTTCGGGCGCGCGCCCATGGGGCCGCCCAGCAGGTCGAAGTACACGCCGTAGTGGCACGTGTGCGGGTTGACGCCCGAGATCGACACGGCCGTCGTGTGCGCGTTGGACTGTGCCGGGATGCGGCCCGGCAGCGCCTTCGCCATCGCCGAGAGCAGCACGTCGGCCGTACGCATCACCGTGTAGTGGCGTGCGCCGCAAGGAGCCGGGAACTCCGGGTTCACCACCGAACCCTTCGGGGTCCTGATCTTGACCGGCCGGAAGGCCCCTTCGTTCTGCGGGATGTCGGGGTCGGTGACGCACTTGGTGATCAGATAGGCCGCCGCGCCGATCGCCGCCGGAACCGCGTTGAACGGCCCACGCGTCTGCGGCGACGAACCCTCGAAGTCGTAGACCATGTCGCTGCCCTCGACGATCACGGTGCAGCGGATCCAGACCTTCCGGTCTCGGTCGACGCCGTCCTCGTCGAGGAAGCCCTCGGCGAAGTAGCGGCCGTCCGGGATCTCCTCGATACAGCTACGCAGCCGGCGCTCCGTGTAGTCGAGCCGGTCCTGCGCCACCTGGAGCACGGAGTCGGCACCGTGACGGGCACACAGCTCCACAAGGCGGCGAACGCCGGTCTTGTTGGCCGCGAGCTGGGCACGCAGGTCACCCAGCAGCCGTTCGGGCTGACGCGTGTTCGTGCGCAGGAGGTCTTCGAGGGTCTCGTTGATCTCACCGTCGCGGTAGAACAGCGTCGGCGAGAGCCGCACGCCTTCCTGGAAGATGTCCGTGACATCGTTGCCGATCGAACCCGGCGCGCGGCCACCGACATCGAGGTGGTGGGCGACGGTCACCGAGAAAGCGATCACCACGCCGTCGACGAAGACCGGGCTGAAGAGTGCGATGTCGGGCAAGTGACTGCCGCCGGCGTACGGGTCGTTGAAGATGATCGCGTCGCCGGGCTGCAGCCTCTCGACCGGGTACTTGGTGCGCAGGGTCTCGCGCAGGGCACCGCCCGCGAACCCCAGGTGGGCCGGGATCGATTCGGACTGCGCGATCAGTTGGCCGGTGGCGTCGTAGAGCGCCGCCGAGCAGTCGGCCGCTTCACGGATCACCACGGAGTAGGCCGAACGCTGGAGCGTCGCCATCATCTCCTCGGCGATGGACACGAGCGAGGCATGGACGACCTCGGTCGTCACAAGGTCAGGCGTCGCCACTGGTGGTTCCTTCCGCATTGATGTCGATGATCAGATTTCCGTAGCCGTCGGCCACCAGGCGGTCTCCGGGGAGGAGCAGGATCGAGGTGTCCTCGGCCTCGACGAGCGCGGGGCCCTCGATGGCATTGCCGCCGCGCAGGCACTCGCGCTTCCACACGTCGACCTTGCTGGTGCCGTCGGGAAAGACGACCGGCCGAGAGCCGAGGTAGGCCCGGCTGTCCGGCTCGCTGCCGCCGGCGACCTCGTTGAGCCGCAGGCTCGTACCAGGGGCGACGGCCGTGACCCGCAGGTTCACGAACTCCACGGGCTCGCCCTCGGCGCTGTGACCGTAGGTGCGCTCGTGCTCCTCGTGGAACGCGGCGACCGCGGCCTGGATCGACGAGGCGTCGACCGCGCCGGCCGGGAAGGGCACCGTGAGTTCGTAGGCCTGGCCCTCGTAGCGCATGTCCGCGCGGCGGATCATGTCGCGCTCCTCGCGCTGCACGCCCTCGCGGTCGAGGTCCTCGTGACCGGTGGATTCGAGATCGCTGAAGGCGTGCATGATGTCGACCGGGTCGGCGGCCGAGACCGAGATCCGCCGGGTGCAGGTGTAGTCGTGCCGGATGTCGGCGACCAGGCAGCCGAGCGCGGAGAGTGCGGAGGAGCCCAGCGGCACCAGGACACGTGGGACGCGCAGCTCGCGCGCCATCGCGGCCGCGTGCAGCGGGCCCGCACCACCGAAAGCCGTCAGGACGAAGTCGCGCGGGTCGTAGCCACGCTGAAGCGAGACCAGCCGCACGGCGTTCATCATGTTCGACTCGGCGATCCGGACGATGCCGGCCGCGGTCTCCTCCACACTCAGGCCGGCCTCGGCCGCCAGCGCGGCCATCGCCTCCCCGGCTGCGGCGAGGTCGAGCCGCATGCGCCCGCCGAGGAAGGTGGCCGGGTCGATCCGGCCGAGCACCAGGTTGGCGTCGGTGACCGTGGCCTGGGTGCCGCCGCGGCCATAGCAGGCCGGGCCGGGGTCGGCGCCCGCGCTGGCCGGACCGACGCGCAGCGCGCCGCCGGAATCGACCCAGCCGATCGAGCCGCCACCGGCACCGACGGTGTGCATGTCGACCATCTGCGTACGCAGGGGGCGCCCGTCGATCTCGCCTTCGGTGGTCATGCGCGGCCGGCCGTCGAGGATCACCGCGACATCGCAGGAGGTCCCGCCCATGTCCATGGTGATCACATTCGAGATGCCCGCGAGAGCAGCCGCGAAGGCACTGCCGATCACGCCGCCGCTGGGGCCGGACAGCGCGCTGTTGACCGGGCGCTCAGCGACCATCTCAGGGTGCGTGACGCCACCGTTGGACTGCATCACCATGAAGCCGGGGTTGTCCTCACGCGCCGCGAGACCGACCCGCACGTCCGTCATGTAACGAGCAACCCGCGGCATCGCATAGGCGTTCGCCACGGTCGTGCTGGACCGCTCGAACTCACGGAACTCCGGGTTCACGTCGCACGAGAGGGAGACGTGCAGATCCGGGCTCACCGAGCGGATCAGCTCGCCCGCTCGACGCTCGTGTTCCGGGTTCACGTAGGAGTGCAGGAAGACGACCGCGATCGACTCGATGCCCTCCTCCACGGCACGCCGGGCATGGGCCAACACCGCCTCCTCGTCGAGGCACGTGACGATCTCGCCGCCTGCCGAGATCCGCTCTGCCACCTCCCAACGCCAGCGGCCCGGCACCAGTACTTGGGGCTTGTCCTGGAACAGGTCGTACAGCTTCTGCCGCTTCTGGCGGCCGATCTCCAGGACGTCGCGAAAGCCCTGTGTCGTGATGAGAGCCGTGGGCGCGCCGTTGCGCTCCAGCAGCAGGTTCGTCACGACCGTGGTCCCGTGGACGATGGACTCGACCTGGCTCAGCGACGCGCCCGCCAGTTCCAGGATGCGGTCGATACCGTTCAACAATCCGATCGAGGGATTGCTCGGCGTCGAGGGGACCTTCGTGATCTTGAGGTTTCCGTCCTCGTCGAGGAACACGACGTCCGTGAAGGTTCCGCCGACGTCGATACCGATTTTCGCCGTACTCACTTGATCTCCGACTTCATTGCAGCGCCATCCGGCAGGGGTGAAGTGTCTCTGTCGTGGGTGTACGTGACGGTCTCCAGCGCCTCTTGCACCTTCATTCCGTGCTCGATTCCGGGAAGGTCTTCGAATGACCGGCCCCGGACCGCGCCCAAGAACCGGTCGACCAACCGCGCGAGGCGCGGCTGGAGGTCGTCACCGGGTGTTCCCGGCCCGCTCGGAGGGCCCTCGTAGACGATCTCGGCGTCCTCGGGTCCCCGGTGGATTCGTGCGATTCCGCGAGCCTCGTCCATCACCAGAGTGGCCTGGGTTCCCACGATCGTGAGCTCGCTGGCGAAGGCACCGTGAGTGGGCGTCAGCGAGACCACGAAGCCTGCTCCGCCCGGCTCGCAGCCGTTGATCGAGAAGGCATCGTCGGCGGCACTGGGCGTGCCGGCCCGCTCGGCGATGCTTGACCAGCGCATTCCCTCGGTCGCCCACGCGAAGGGCGCGAACCAGAAGACGCTGTCGAGCAGGTGCGAGCCGATGGCGCGGGCGATCCCCCCTCCGTGCGACTCCTCCCAGAGCCACCCGTGGGGCTGAGTTGCAAGCCGCTCGTACGACGGATAGCGCACCGTCCAGACCAGGCTCCGCAGGGCGCCGAGGCTGTCCCCGACAATCGAGTCACGCACGGCCTGCCTGATCTCGGAGAAGCGGAATTCGAAGTCCATCGCGAACAGCGTGGTGCCGTCGTGTGCGGCCTTCTCGACGCGGATCGCGTCTTCGAGGTCGCCGGTCAGCGGCTTCTCACACAGCACGTGGATACCCATGTCCAGAGCGGCGATCGCCGGGTCGGCGTGCGCATCCGGCTGTGAAGCGATCACCAGCACGTCGGGACGTACCTCGTTCAGCATCCGCTGCCAGTCGTCGAATCCCGCAACGCCGGGCAGGGAACGGGCGACCTCCTGGCCGCGACCGGGTCGTGCCGAGCAGATGGCGACGACCCGAGCGCCTGTAGCGTCACCCCACGCCCGTGCGTGGTGGCTGAGGCCGAAGCCGGTGCCGAGAACGGCCACGCGGATGGTTGCGTCAGCGGGCACTGTGCCCTCCGTCCACCACGAGCGAGGTGCCATGGACATAGGAGGATGCGTCGCTGCCCAGGAAGTGGATCGCCTCGGCGATCTCGGCCGGTCGACCGGTACGGCCCAACAGGCCGTAGGTGGTGCGCAGCTCCGGCTTGGCGCCGAGGGTCTCCAGACCCATCGCGGTCGCGGTCAGCCCGGGACACACGGCGTTGATCCGGATGCCCTTCCGGCCATAGTCGATCGCGATGCCGCGTACGAGGCCCATCAGCGCCGACTTGGTCATCGTGTAGACCACATTCGAGCCGAAGCCGATGAATGCCCCGACGGATGCGGTGACCACGACGGTGCCGCCGCCGTCCTCGATCATCGTCGGGAGGAATACGCGGCAGGTCTTGGTGATGCCATCGACATTCACGGCGAAGAGCCGGTCGTAGTCCTCCTCCGATGTGTCGAGCAGCCCGCCGGCGACATTGATTCCGGCATTCGCGACCAGGGTGCTCACCGAGCCGAAGCTCTCGCGGACCTGCGCAGCGGCCTCGCGTAGTGCCGCCTGGTCGGTGACATCGACCTCGTGGAAACTGGTAAAAACATCGTCACCCGGGTCCTTCAGATCCCATCCGACGACGCGATATCCATGGTCGGTAAATGCGTGAGCGGTGGCCAATCCGATGCCGCCGGCCGCTCCGGTAATCACCACAAGACGATCCACGCCCTCCCCCTCTCAACGGCCTCCAACGTAGGCCGACGAGGTGCGGAGAATCTTCAGCCAAAGGCAAGAAACCAGGCGCGCAAAGCTTCTGGTCTTTGTCTGAAGACCTGTTCTCGCCCGCTGCCTAGCGTGTTGATGCGACAGATTCGGCACGCGGCCACACCGCGAACTCTCTGGCCCGAGGCGCAACATGGAGATCGCACGCAAGCAGGTTCCGACCGTCGCCACAGTGCCGCCGATCGGAGCAGGGAGCCTGCCCGTCGTCGAGGGCGAGCTCGTGGTCTCGGCGGCCGACGAGGGCCCTGCGGGCGCCCGCATGAGCGGACCCGACGAACTCGTCGGCTACGCGCGTGGCTTCCTGCGGACTGGCCGCGACGACGTGCGCTTCCTCTGGCGTATCGGTGACTCGTGGCTCGCCGTGCGGATCGAGCGCCGTGCGCGACCGGAGCCGCAGCCCGACGAGGCGGTGCTCTCCTGGGCCCCCACCGAGCTGCCCGGCGGCGTGACCGCGCGCGAGATCGACATCCTGACGCTGCTGGCGATCGGCCTCACCAATGGCCAGATCGCAGAGCGCCTCGGCACCAGCACGCGCACCGTGTCCACCCAGGTGGAGCGGCTCCTGTTCAAGGTGGGGCAGAGCCGGCGCGGCGGACTGGCTGCTCTCGCCGTGGACGCGGGCCTGCTGCGGCTGCCCGTCCCGGGCGGCGCCACCGGCCTGACCTCGATCGGTCCGGTCGAGGTCGAGCAGCGGTCCAGCCGCTCGGCGCCTCAGGATCGCGGACCCGATAGGTCGGTGATCGTGGCCTTCCCCGGCAGGCGCCCCTTCCGGATCGGCACCATCGCCGCGTCGTACGGCTTCCTCACGGCCGACGGAGTCGAGGTGGCCCGCGGCTCGGCAATCGCGGTCGAGGAGATCAACGCCCGTGGCGGGATCGGGGGCCGCACGGTGGAGCATGTGGTCGTCGACGTCGACATCCTCGACCCCGCGTCGGTGCGCACTGGCATGGCGGCGCTGATCGACCAGCGCGTCGATGCGCTCATGGCGACGAACCTGAGCGCGGACAACCCTTTCGACCTGGAGCAGGTCGCCGCGTACGGGCGCCCGTTCGTGCACCTGGCGCCTTGTGTTCCCGAGGACCGCACCGTCGGCACCGGCTCGGCGCACTTGTGGAACGTCCTTCGCGCCTACCCGACCGAGAACCACCACGGCCGTGGCTTGGCGAGCCTCTTCGCGAACCTGGCGATGCGCTCGGACCCGGCACCCGGAGGGGGCCGGATCGTCCTCATCGAAACCGAGGCGCTGCGTGCACACACGACGGCCACGGCCTTCCTCGAATGCGCGGCCGACGCGGGATGGGAACTCGGCGAGCTGATCCAGGTGCCGCCCCACGCGCCGGACTGGCGCGAGGTCGTCGCCCGCGTCGACGCGATGGACCCGAGCGCGGTCGTGATCACGCACCTGGTGACCGGCACCAGCGTCGAGCTACGGCGCGTCCTGCGGGCCGGTGACTCGCACCCCCACGTCTACTATCTGCACGCGGCGTCGGTGCCGAGCCGCCCCGGCCTCGACGACATCGCCGGGAGGGTGCTCTGGTCGACCGATCCCGCATGCCCTGACGACCCGCTCGCCCAGGACTTCCACCAGCGCTACCGGCGCCGCTTCGGCGAGGAGCCCGTGTGGCCCATCGCCACCACTGCCTACGACCAGGTGCGCCTGTTCGCGAATGCGTGGGCGGCAACGGGAACCCGTGACCCGCGGCGCGTCGCCCGGTTCCTGCGGCACTCGGTCCATAGTGGCCTGGGCGGTGCCTGTCTCCTGGGCGCGCCGGCGCTCACCACCAACGCGAGCGCTCGATCCGTCGACCCCGCCTGGGCTGCGGGTCACCAAAGCGCCGGGCTCGGATGACGAAGTCGTGCCGCGGCGCCGGGTCCCCCCGGCGCCGCAGTACGACGGTTTCCTCACCCGTCAGCTTCCCCCGAGTTGTGCGTACACCTCGGGACGCCGCTTCTTGATCACGTGAGCAAAAAGGAATCCGGCGACGAACAACGCGTACAGCCCGGCGATCAGACCATTTCCGACGGTCTGGCCGACCGGGAGGAGAACGGTGATATTCGTCAGCCCCAGATAGAGGACGACGCTCAGCCCGACCAGGGCGAGGACCGGAGCGATCAGCCGTCGCCAGACGCTGAACCTCTGAACCATCGGAGGACGGTTCAGGTAGACCAGCACGGCGATGTTCGTGAGCACGAAGAGGAAGAACAGAGCGTAGGAGAAGATTCCGGCGAGCTGCGCGTAGAACTGGTTCGCGTCGACACCGACCAGTGCCGCGACGACTACCCCCACCATGAGTGCCGTACCGGTCGCGATGGAGGCGCGGTGCGGCGAGTGATGAACCGGATGCGGCGTTCCGAGTGATTTGGGCAGTACTCCTTCCGCGGCCAGTCGGAACACGTACCGGGACAACACGTTGTACAGGGCCAGGGATGCGGCTACGACGCTCGTATTGAGGAGGACCGAGGTCGCGTCGACGGTCGCGAGGCCGGCGAATCTGTGCATGGTGTCCTGGACCGAGCCGCTCGGGTCCGCCGCCGCTGCGGCCTTGGCCCCGCTCTCCCCCAGACCTTCGACCGTCACCCAGGTGGTCAACGCGTAGAAGATTCCGACGCCCACAATGAACAGGTAGGTGGCTCGCGGAATACTGCGGTCCGGATCCTTGACCTCGTGACGGAATACGACGGTTGCTTCGAAGCCGCCGTACATCATGGCGGCAAACAGGAGCGCGACGCCCAACGACCCGGAAAAGGCAACGTCAGGTTGAAGGAAGTTGGCACTGAGCCCGTGAGCGCCACCCTTCACGACCACCATGGTGTCGTAGACGCCGACGACCACGAGCTCGGCCGCCAACAGGATCGAAAGGACTTTCGCTGAAACGTCGATCCGGAAGTACCCGAGCACGCCACAGAACAGCAGGAGCGGTATGGCGTACCACCACCACGGTTCCTGGGGCCAACCGAAACGGTCGGAAAGGCCGTTGACCGATAGGCCGAAGAACGAGAAGTTGGATACCGAGATCACGTAGTATCCGGCAATGGCGACGAATGCCGCTCCCATCCCCGCGCGCCGGCCGAGGCCGGCCGCGACGAATGAATAGAAGCCGCCGGGTTGTTTGACGCCGCTGGACATCGCCACGAATCCGAGCGCAAAGAGCATGAGAACCGCGCCACCGAGGATGAAGGCCATCGGGGCGCCGGCTCCGTTCCCGTAGCCGATGACGATCGGCTGGTACGCGACGGCGCCGATGAGCGGCCCGTTGTAGGCCAGCAGCGTGAATAGCAGGTGCGGAACGCCAAGGCTGCCGCGAAGGCGCCCGTCGGCCGCCTCCTCGGTCACCTCGGACGAGTCCTGCGCCACACTGGTCGAGTCGATGCTCATAACACTCCTCCTCATCGAGCGAGCGATTATCGGACGACCAGCTCGCGCAGCGCTCCCGGAGTGAGCACCTCGCACCCGTTCTCGGTCACGGTGACGGTCTCGCTGAAGCCGACGCCGTGCCGGTCTCCGGTGAAGATGCAGATCGGCAGGTGGAAGGTCATGCCCGGCCGCAACTCGCGCTCGGCTCCCAGGGCGATGTAGGTGGGCGACTCCGTCCACGTCGGCTGCATACCGAGTCCGACAGAGTAGCCGTAGACCTCGTGCCACCAGACCTCGTCCCACACCGGCCGCAGGCCCTTCCGGGCGACCTGGGCGATATCGTCGCCGGTGCGCCCTGGGCCGATGTTCTCGATCAGCAGGTTCAGCGTCTCCAGGCTCGCGTCGGCCAGCCGGCGCACCAGCGGCGACGGGGTGCCGATGACCGCGGCCCGCTGGGTCGGTGCGTTGTAGCGGTTGTACGTGCCGGTGTACTCGAGGAAGACCGTGTCGCCGTCCTGCAGTGTCGTGCGCTTGAAGGGCATGTGCGGGCCGAGCCCGGCACGATGGCCCGCCATGCACATGCCGTCGATCGACAGCAGTTCACTGCCTCCCGCGATCATCGCGTGGTAGCCGGCGGCCACGATCTCGTTGTCGGTGGCGCCGACGCGCGTCGCCTCGAAGGAGGCCTCGATTCCCGACCAGGTCAGCTTTCCCGCGCTTCGCATGTAGTCCAGCTCCGCCGGGGTCTTGACGACCCGCTCGTCGAGCACCAGCTCGGTGGTGTCGACGAAGGTCGCCTTCGGCAGCCGCGCCTTGAGCGTCAGATAGCTCCTGGTGTCGTAGGCGCCGATCGCAAACGTGTCGGGGTAGCCCATCTCCACGCCGATGGTCTTGCGGTCGTAACCGCGATCGAGCAGCACATCGGCGAGCTGGTCGGCCGTCGTGGTGTCGTTCTGCGTGTCATAGACGCAGATGTCCTCGACGATCGAGTTGTGCATCACGCACGGCACTTCCAGCTCCGCCGTGTGCGTGGCCGGCTTCCCCTCCAGAGGAAGCAGACCGACGCCGTAACAGGACGGCATGGTGCTGTCGTAGCCGGTCAGGTAGGTCCAGTTCGAGGTGTTGGAGACGATCAGGAGGTCGATGTCGCGAGCGCGCATCCGCTCGCGCACCGCTGCGATCCGACGCTCGTACTCGGCTACCGGGAAAGGCAGCTCCGGCTTGAGGCCGGCTTGCCGCAACCGCTCTTCGAATTTCATTCTGCAAGTCCTTTCGAATGTCATGGGGTCGAGACGACGGCTGCTGGGCAGCCGGTATCTCGCAGTTCTCCGGCAGCAGACTGCCCGGGCCACGAGAGGGCTCGGCGTCGGAGGTTCCACAGATGCTAGGTACGGCGTGTGACCTCGGCCATCAGACAAACGCAAGAACATCGATTGGGGGCGCTGTACCAACGGATGGAAAATCCAGGCACGCCATGAGGCGACGGTCGCCTTCCGGAAAAGGCGAAAGCCCAGGCGCGGCGAGCTGCCTATGCCTGGGCCCTTGGCCCTGCTGTTCTCTGGTGACGCCTCTACACCGCAGGAATGGGTGACGCCTCTACACCGCAGGAATGCAGCCGAGGAAGATCAGCCGAACCTCCGGATACCGGTCAAGCCGAGCCGAGACAACCGTCATGGGCAGCGCGCCTGGTTTGAACCGGATCGAGCGTGGGTTCGCCGCGTTGCGTGACGCAGCACCGGGTTCTCGGGTACGTATTCGCTCCGGTGACCCGTCCCCCACGGATGGCAGGCACCGGTGTGTCCCCCGCCACGGCGTCCCACATCGGGGCGGGGGCTCAGCGCAGCAGCAGTTCCCTGCCGGTGCCGAGGGTGAGCAGGTCACAACCACTGTCGGTCACGACAATGCTCTCGCTGAAGCCGACCCCCTCGCCG
Source organism: Embleya sp. NPDC059213 (assembly GCF_042754445.1). Taxonomy (NCBI): domain Bacteria; kingdom Bacillati; phylum Actinomycetota; class Actinomycetes; order Kitasatosporales; family Streptomycetaceae; genus Embleya; species Embleya sp. NPDC059213. Next base: position 31,644 of record NZ_JBHZAV010000054.1, on the reverse strand, counting down.
CCAGGCACCCACGGGTTGATCGCGAGGTGGAAAGTCATCCCGGGTTCGAGCACCCGCTCACCACCTATCTCGATGTAGACCGCGTTCTCGGTCCACGACGGTTGGAAGCCCATGCCGATCGAATAGCCGTAGCCGCCGTGGAAGAAGGCGTCGGGAACCTTCTTCCAGACGGGGGCCGCGAGCCGGGCGATGTCGTCGCCGCTGCGACCGGGTTTGATCTCCGCGAACAGGATGTCGAGTACCTCCAGCGTCGCGTCGGTCAGCGCCCGCACTCGCGCCGAGGGCTTGCCGACCACCGCCGTACGCATGATCGGCGCACTGTAGCGCCAGACGGTGCCGGTCATCTCCAGGAAAACCGGGTCGCCGGCCTTCAGGATGTTGTCGCGGTAGGGCAGATGCGGCATCAGGCCGGTGCGCCCGCCGCTCGCGACGATCGGGTCGATCGACATCGCATTGCTGCCTGCCTTCGTCGCGAAGGCATAGGCCTCCGCCGCCACCGCGTTCTCACTCACTCCGAGGCCGGCGACCTGCAGCGCGGCCAGGGCGGCCTCGGTGCTGATCCGACCGGCGGCGCGCATCTTCGCGAGCTCCGCGTCCGACTTGATCAGCCTCAGTTCCAGCACCTGCGCGGCGACGTCGACGATCGACAGCATGGGCAGCGACTCGCGCAGCTCCTGATAGGTCGCCACGTCCACGCCGCTGGGGCCGAAGTTGTCGGGGCTGGAGAGCTCCATGCCGATCCGGGCCGAAGCCAGCCCGCGCGACTGCAGGAGCCGGGTGAGAGCGCCGCCCGCGCTGCCGACATCCGTCCAGGGGAAGACCACGAGGTCCTCGACGATGCTGTGCCGCAAAATGGTGCCGACCTCCGGGTCGGCACACTGTACGACCAGGTCGCCGTCGACGGTGATCAGCGCCGCGAGGTAGGTCGGCGGCATGCAGGTGTCGGCACCGGTGAGGTAGCCGATCGTGGGCGTCGTGGTCAGCAGCAGAGCGTCCAGGCCGAGATCGCCGGCGGTCTCGATGGCGCGGGCGATCCTCCCCTCGAACTCCTCACGCGGAAAGGCCAGTTCCTTCGCCACGCCCTGCTCGCGCAGCATGCTGTAGACATACGACTCGTACTCATGCGGCATATGGATGCCTTCCTCGTCTCGATCGGTTGATGCGGCACACGCCGGCCGGCGAAGAGACCCTGAGCCGCCCGACGGTGGCCTGTGACTATGCACATCGGGTCTCTGCTCCTGCAAGACGTCGAGGGTCTGCGGCCCCTGAGTCCTCGATGGGTCTCACAGGCGTGCATACGCCTCGCTCAGCACCGAGCGGAGGATCTGCTCCATCTCGTCGAACTGCTCCTGGCCACAGATCAGCGGCGGCGCGACCTGGACGACCGGGTCGCCGCGGCCATCAGCGCGGCAGTACAGGCCCGCCTCCAGCAGCCGGCGAGACACGAAATCGAGCATCTCCAGCTCGGTCTCGTTGTCCTTGAAACGGCCCTTGTTCTCCTTGTCCGGCACCAGCTCGATGCCGTAGAAGTACCCCTCGCCGCGAACGTCGCCGACGATCGACAGATCCATCAGCTTTTCCAACGTCCCGCGGAAGGCGTTCTCGTTGGCCCGCACATGCTCGTTGATGCCCTCGCGCTCGAAGATGTCGAGATTGGCCAGGGCCATCGCCGTCGCGACCGGGTGCCCGCCGAAGGTGTAACCGTGCAGGAAGGTGTTGTCGCCCTTGCCGAAGGGCTCGAAGACCTTCTCGCTCACGATCGTGGCGCCGAGCGGTGCGTAGCCGGAGGTGATTCCCTTGGCGCAGGTGATCATGTCGGGCTCATAGCCGTAGCGCTCCGCGCCGAACATGTGGCCCAGACGGCCGAAAGCGCAGATCACCTCGTCACTGATCATCAGCACGTCGTACTCGTCGCAGATCTCGCGCACGCGCTCGAAATAGCCCGGTGGCGGCGGGAAGCAGCCGCCGGAGTTCTGCACCGGCTCCAGGATGACGGCCGCCACCGTGTCGGCGCCCTCGTTCTCGATCGCTACCGCTATCTGGTCGGCGGCCCAGCGGCCGAATGCCTTGACGTCGTCGTCGTGGATCGGAGCGCGGTAGAAGTTCGTGTTCGGTACCCGGAAGGTACTCGGCACCAGCGGCTCGTAGGGCGCCTTGATGCCGGCCAGTCCGGTGATCGACAGCGCGCCGTGGCTGGTGCCGTGGTAGGCGATCGAGCGCGAGATGATCTTGTGCTTGGCCGGGCGGCCGGTCAGCTTGTAGTACTGCTTGGCCAACTTCCAAGCGCTCTCGACCGCCTCGCCTCCACCGGTGGTGAAGAAGACCCGGTTCAGGTCGCCCGGCGCGTAGCCGGCGATGCGCTCGGCCAGCTCGATCGCGCTGGGGTGCGCGAACGACCAAATCGGCATGTAGCCGAGCTGTTTGGTCTGCCGCGCCGCTGCCTCGGCGAACTCGCTACGGCCGTGGCCCACCTGGTTCGCGTACAGCCCGGCGAGAGCGTCGAGATAGCGCTTGCCCGTGGAGTCCCATACATAAGCGCCTTCTCCGCGCACCATGATCGGCACGTCTTTGGCGTCGTACGCCGACATCTTGGTGAAGTGCATCCAGAGGTGCTTGCGCGCGGCTGCTTGCATCGCACGGTGGTCGAAGGACGCGCCACTGCTGGTTTCGAGCTGACTCATGGCTGCATGAGATCACGCCGCGCGGAGGCTGCACATACGTCATTTGACGGACGCGGCAGCCGCTGCACGTGGGCATTTCCGCAGGTCCGAGGAAGAGGTTCCACCGCCGGCGGTACGGCAACGGGCGGTCGAAGCCGCAGAAATGGTGGCCGCAGGTCGCGTCGACCCGCATCGAGTGGTTCGACTCCCGTCCCCGGGCCGAATTCGCGGAGTCGTTCGTCGTCACCGAACACCCGCGCCACGACAAGGCCAAGACCGGGGAGGCGTTCGTCCGTTCGTCCGCTGGTCCCGCCACCGTTGGCTGGACGAACGCCTCGCCGGCGGTCCTCGTCCGGGGCTCGGCGCGGGCGCTCTGGCTTGGAGGGCGTGGGACGAGTCCACCGCCGAGATCTGCGGGCACGAGGTGCCGTTCGAACTGTGGCGGGGCCGCACCGGCCGTGCGGCCGGCTGATGGCTGCGGTCCCATCACCGTTTCCGGATCGGGTAAGCCATTGCACCCAAGAACCTCCCTCCAAGTTCTTCCCGACCGAGTCGGGGATACGACAAGGCGCCTCATGGCGCACTGCCATCGGTCGGCGACCCGGACGGCTTGGGGTGCGCCTGCGGTGGCACCCTCGGTGAAGAACGGAGCGCGGTCTCGGCATACGACCCCGATCCCCGGCCGTTCGCTCAGCCACGCGGCGACCGGGGGCGGCGAGCCGAGAGTTCGCCGCGCTACTGGACCCGGAAGCAGGGAACGACACCAGACTCACGACGTGGATCGCCACCGTCGGCACGCGTCCACCGTCGGCGAGGTCGGACGGTGTCGCCCCTACGGGGCAGGGCATCGTCGCCCTCGCCGGCGCGTTCACCACACTCCCTCGAGCCGCCCCGCAGGACACACCCCATCAGGCGGCCGACACGCGGCGGCACACCCGGGCCCTGGCCCCACCTGGCGGCCGGGCCCGACGACCTCCTCCGGGGGGGTGGACCCGGTGGCGGTGGTGAACTCCTCGACCACCGGCAGGACCAGGCGCCCGTCGTGCACCAGGGACCGGAGCTTGACGAGGAAGGGGGTGCGCTCGCCGCCCCAGGGGTGGTCGTCGTCCAGGCAGCGCACCGCCAGTCGTCGCAGCAGCGTGGTCTTCCCCGAACCCGCCGCGCCTTCCAGGACCAGACGGTTGCGGCGGGACAGGACGTCGTCGATCGAGGTCCCCCGTCCCGGGGCGCGCACGTACAGGACCCTGTGCTCCGGGGCGGCGTCGCCGTCGACGGCGCCCCGCAGGAACATCGCCCGGGCGTCGGGAGGCGGCTCGGTGTCCGGGAAGATCCCGAAGTCCGCGTGCTCGGACCCGGCGGGTGCCGGTTCCCGCCGGCTGCCGGCCTGCGGGCGGGCACCGGCACCCGTGCCGTGCAGCGGCAGGTCGACGTAGGAGGTCGTGAGCGCGTAGACGGATTCCTCGGCGGTGAGTTCGCCGACGCCGTACAGGCGGGCCTTGTCCAGCCCGGGCCGTACGCCGCGTGCGTAGCGGGCGCGGAACGCGGCGTCGCGTTCGTCCTCGGTGGCGGGCAGGCGGTCCAGTATCGCGCCGGTCGTGCGTGCGGTCTCCAGGATGGTGCGGGTCGCGAACTCGCCCTGGCGGCTGAAGAACTCGACGACGTGCGCGCAGCAGGCGTCCACGAGGGTGTCGAACGCGTCCCGCGCGCTACGGGTCGGCAGGGTGGGGACGGCCGCGGCGCGCGCGGACAGGGTGTGGCGCAGGCGGGTGGGGTCGAGGTGGGTGGCCTGGACGTCGTCCATCGTGACCGGTGCCGCGAACAGGGCGTCGGCGGCGGCCAGGACCGACTCCCCATCGTCGGGCGGCAGGTGGGAGAAGTCCGGGTCGGCGTCGGCCAGGCGCTGCGCGAGGGTCCGGCCGAGCACGGTCAGGTCCTTGTCCCGCAGGGTGCGCCCGGAACGCTTGAGCACCTTGCCCTTCGCGGCGGGCCGCTCCACGGTGTGCGCGCCCTTGGGGGCGGCGAGTACCCGGGACGCCATGCCCACCACCGCCGACGCCACCCGAACCCCCGACGCGAACTCCACGAGACCCGTTCCCCCTCGACGTGTTCGCCCGGCCACTCCTCGCGGGCCGCGCCCTGGGAACAGAGTGTGGCGCATCACGGGACGAGCCGGGCCGGATCACCGAAACGCGTGCATGGCGGTCAGCGGCCGGCGCGCCGCCACGCGGCCGGGAGGAACGCCTGGCCCCCACTCGGCGTTCGTGACCGTCCGTACCCCGACCATCGACACCCTTGCCACGAACGTGCGCACGCTGATGATCCCGGGCCGTCACCAACGGACCACCGCCCGGCCGTCCCTGATCGTCACCGGGCCCGCCGCCGGCAAGACCACCGCGCTGCTCCATGTCGGGCGCGCCGGCCACCTCGCCCACACCGCGCGAAGCCGCGCGGGCAACGGCGCGGGGGTACCGGTCGCGTACGTCCTGGTGCCGCCCGCGGCGACCCCGAAGACCCTGGCGGCCGAGTTCGCCCGCTACCTCGGCGTGCCGATCACCGGCCGGATGACCCGGGCGCAGATCACCAACGTCGTCTCCCCCGTCTACGGCGAAGTAGGGGTGCGGCTGGTGATGATCGACGAGATCCACCGGCGGGGCCCGCGCACCACCGCCGGTGCGGAGACCGCCGACCTGTTGAAGGACCTCACCGAACGCATCGCGGCGACAGGCACGAGTACCTGCCGCCGGAGGCGTTCGGCGTGTTCGGGTCCGCGGCGTGCCGGAGTCGTCGTCGGACTCGGGATCGTTCTCGATCGCGGCCCGCATCTGGGCCGGGACGGCGTCGGGGGCGGGTTGGGCGCGTCGTGTCGGGCCGCGCGGGGCGTTTCCGGCCCAGCCCCCTGGGGCGGTGTCGGCGTTTGGTCGCCGCGTGGCGAATCCGGGTCGGTTCGGCCGCGCATGTCGTGGTGACCGGATCCGCCCGGGTCGTCTCCTCGCGTTTCGGTCCGTCTTCGTCGTCGGCGCGTCGGACACGGCTGGTCTATATGACCGACCACGCCGAACCCGACCACGATGTACGAATGTATTCCTGCCCCGAGAAGACCCAATACGTATTCATGTCATCCGGCATCTGCATCACGGCATCGATCCTTGCCGCGAATTTCGGGTAGGCGCCGAGCCCGCCCCAGTCACTCAGCGGCATCGGTGCCTGTACCACGGTATCTATGTGGTTTTCTCCGCCCGCCACATGGATACGAATGAAGTGCGCGCCCGAGAAGACCCAATACTCGTTCACGTTGTCTGGCGTCCGCGCGACGGCATCGATTCGTGACGTAAACTGCGGAGAACTTCTACTGAAAGCACCCCAGTCCCTCAGCGGCATCGGTGCCTGTACCACGGTATCTATGTGGTTTTCCCCGCCCGCCACATGGATACGAATGAACTGCGACCCCGAGAAGACCCAATACTCGTTCACGTTGTCCGGCGTCCGCATCACGGCATCGATTTGCGTCGTAAACTGCGGAGAACTTCTACTGAAAGCACCCCAGTCACTCAACGGCCTCAAACCCTGCTCCACGGTATCTGTGTGGTTTTTTCCGCCCGCCACATTGACACGAATGAAGTGCGACCCCGAGAAGACCCAATACTCGTTCACGTTGTCCGGCGTCTGCATCACCGCGTCGATTCGTGTCGTAAACCCCGCTTTCCTGAAAGCGTTCCGATCACTCAACGGCTTCGGGCCCTGGACCTTCTTCCCGTCGGTGCCGGTGAGGCGGGCGGCGACGAGTGCGCCGGCCGCCGCGGCGAGGGTGGCGCCGCCGCCGAGCAGGACGGTGCGACGGCTCGGTGCACGCGAGGTGGTCGACGTGTCCCCGGTCCCGGCTCCGATATGGACCGGTGTGGGGTGTGGGGCGGAACCGGGTCGCGCCGGCGCGCCCGGGGGCTGCCCGGGGAGGTCTTCATCGGAGGGAGTGGGGTGGTGCCGGGGATCCCATAGGCGCCGGGCCTGTTCGAGGCCCTGCTCGTCGACGAGTTGAATGATGTTGATGTTCTGGTCACGGCCGATGTTGGTGCCGCCGGTGTTCTGCTGGAGGTTCCCGCCGACGGTGTTGTCGCCCGCGTCCTGCGCGGTTTCGGTGCGCCGCGCGGGGCGCCGACGGAGCAGGCGTCGGGGGTCCTTCCGCGGCTCACCCATCCTGGCGCTGCCCGAAGTCGCCGTCGATGTCGTTCCCGCGCGCTTCCTGCTCCGCGGGCCCCGTGGACGTCTGGGTGAACGAGCCGCGGACCCTGTTGTCCTCGGCCCGCTGGCGCCGGACCGGCGCGGGTGCCACCGGGAGCAGCCACCACTGCACCGCGACCCCCAGCACGAGCAACACCACCGCGGAGACCCACCACCGCGTCGGCTCGGTGGTGACGAGCCCGGTGGCCACGTTCACCATCGCGGCGACCACCACCGCCCCCACCGCGCCCACGAAACGCTGCACCATCGGACTCATCCACGCCCCCCGGCAAGACCGAACACCCGCCACGAACGTCGCGTCGGGAACCGGCCCACGGGCGCGGGCCGACCTCACGGGACCCGGGCATCCACCGGCCGCCGACACCGTTCTCACACGGGAAGGCTTCCGCCCGCCCGGCCCCCTATCCACCGACCCTAGAGCCGCAACAGGACGAAAGTCCGGGTGATCGCACATCCGACATCGGACGACCCGACCTCCCACCGCCACGATCGGCCGGCCGAAGCGGCGGCACAACGGCCGTGTCAGTGGGCGCGGCCGGGCGCTCGTGCGGCTTCGAGGTGTTGGTCGCCGAAGCGGGGCAGCGGTGGAACGTGCGTACTTCCTCGGGTTCGACGACCGAACGCGGACGGCGCCGCGTGACGCTCATGCCGGGCCGCGCGGGCGGGGCTGGGCCGGCGGCGTCCCCGGCCGAGCGAACAGGGGCGTTCGGGTATCACGGAGCCGGCACGCGCCCGGAAGGCGGCGGACCGATCCGCCGATCTCGGAAAAAAATACGAGTAGCCGACGTGGGAATCGAGAATTCGACTGCCGTAGTGTTTCTTTGCGCCGGCGGCCGGCGTCCAGGTTATTCGGCCGTACACGTCGATGCGGAGCGGGCCGCCGAGTCGTCGGCGCCCGCTCCCGGTCGACTATTGCTTGTTGGTGCGGTCGAGTCGCTTCAGATCCGCGTCGGTCAGTTTGAGCTTATTGTTCGGCAACGACTGCGGTGCTCCCTGGCCGTCCAGGGTGTACTGACCCTGAATCGGTGTGAGCACCGATGCGGGAGCATCCGGGTACGTGTTCAGGAACAGCAGATAGGGGGTTCCCGCCTTCAGGGACGTGGTCTCCTGGGACTCGTATGTGGTCTTTCCCAGGGTGCCACCGAGTTGCTTGACCTCGATGACGTCCCCGACCTTTCCGGGGCCCTTGTGCAGCTCGGTGATCCGCACCCGGTGGACGGTCACCACGACAGGCTCCCGGGGCTCTTCGGTCGCCTCCGTTCCGGCCTGCGGGTTGAGCTTCGGATCGTCGCTGTCCACGACGATCGGCGCCAATTCCCTGACTTCCGATCCCGGCTGGACGACACCGCTCACCACCGAGTCGGCGGTCGCGTACATTTCGTCGGACGAAGCGAATTCCGGGAATGCCGCGTGATACGAGACCCGGTCCGAGGCCGACGACCCGCTGTCGCTCGAACCGCAGGCCGCCACCGTCGTGACGAACCCTGCGGCGCAGATCAGGGAAAGGATTCTCCTCTTCATGCCACACACCCGTTCGTCAGTAGATTCGGTTGACTTCGGCGATGTCGTACGCGGTCGGCTTCACCAGCGTGCTCCAGGACTGGTACTTCATGATGGAAGCCTTCGAGGTCGACGGATTGTCGGCCAGGCTGAGGCCGTGACCCAGTTCGTGCGAGAAGATCCGGGTGACCATGTTGTTCCAGTTGGTCGCGTCCCTGTTGATGGTTCTGCTGTTCATCTTGATGGTGAAGGTACGACTGCTGTTGCGCGGCCCCTTGGATGTGGTCAACCCATACCAGGTGTCCGAGTACGACTTGACCGTCAACGTGTTGCGGGAATTCGACAACGTACCGATCGCGACCGGCGTCGCCGTACCGTTCCAGTTCGAAATCGCCCGGACGAGAGGCCCCTGCCATGTGCTGTTGTAGTCGAACGTCCGTATGTCGAAGTCCGCGCGCGGCATTCCACCGGACCAATATGTGGCGTGTGCCGGCCCGGAAGCCGCCGGAATGATGCAGACCGCCGCCACGGATGATATGGCGATCATGCGCACCGGGTGCGATATACGCATTCTTCTCCGTTCCCCCGCTGTTCGTATATCGGTGAAAGGGATGCCCCGGTCGCCTCCTCGGCGTTTCGAGAAAGTGAAAGGGACGCCCTCTGCCGGCAGCATCCCTTCGATTCCTCCCCGACGTCAACGGCTTTCCTCGCGACGACTCCGAGGGATTCGGACGGCCGACCCGGTCGAGTGCACGGGTACAGGCGTTTTGCCCTGCTCCCTCCCGTGCCGTTGTGCGAGTTCGGTGCGCGTTCGTACGGATTCACAGAACAGATTCGACACGGAGAAAAGCGATGGAAAGCCCTGAGGGATCGGGAGAAGGGCGCGAGGGAGCCCGAGGGGGGTGTGAGGGAGAATCGGGAATGGGATTCGCATCGATGGATTCGCATCGGACGTCACCGACTCCGCCATGGGCTGTCCGGATCGGTCCGACGCCGCACGCCACCGGCCGCCTCCCACACATGGCCGAGGTACGTCTTGCCCGGGCCACGCCGCGGTGACGGGGTGCGGCGCATGCCGCCGACGGCGACGGCGACGGCTTGGTGGATGGTCCCCTCGACACCGGCCCTTGCGGCGTAGCGTTCCTTCCACGCTTTGGTGTCAGCTCGGCGCGAACGCGAAGCCGGTGGCCCCGACCTGCTGCGGAGTGCTGTTCGGCCGGACCGGTGCGATCACACGGATTCCGCGTTCGACCGGGCGGTGAGCAGGGGTTCGGCGGAGAAGTATCCCGATCCGTGTGTGCCCGAGCCGGGTGTTCGAGACGAGCGTCGGCACTCCGTCAGCCCGCCGGGGCGTCGGCGGCCGCGGAGAACCAGTCGGGGCTGTATCTCTCGTGCACGAAGGCCAGTACGCCCCCGGGGCCGTGCATGGTGTACGTCTTGAACGCACAGAGCCGGCCGGGGTCCGCGGGCCATCGGGCGCGACCGACGTTGTGCAGTTGCCGGACCGTGGTGAGCCCGGCCCGGCTCAGGGCGAATCCCAAGGGCTGTTCCGGGTCTGCCATGGCCGCGTCCATGCGAGGGTCGCGTGCCGTCGGCGCGACGACCCTGTTGAGGGAGATCGTCGCACCGTCGGGCGTGAGCAGGCGGCTGTGGCGCGACCAGCACGGCTGTTGGCCCGGCAGGCGCAGTGCGGACACCGCTTCGGTGTCGCCGAGGGCGTTCGCGCGGGTCTGCTCGATGGAGTCGGCGCGGATGTCCAACGGCTCACGCAACGCGGCCTGGAGGAGCACCGTGGTCAGGCCGTCTGCCGCCAGCAGCATGCGGGTGGCCGGGGAAGCGAATCGTGCGATGCGCGCGTCCAGGCCCTGCGGGCACCGGCGAGGGGGCGGGGCAACGGCGGGGGCGGGGGCCGTCTGGGGCACGGGGACAACCTTCGCTGGCAGGTGTGGTGTTCGTAAGCCGGGCGGTCGGGAACGCGTCACGAGTGGATCGTGTGCGGGTCCCGGGGCGAGGGGAGCGGCATGCGTCCCCATGCCGTGCGCAGTTCGAAGAACTGCTCCCGGGTGTCGGGCCGGCGCAGGTGGTCGAGCGCCTCCTCGAACGCGGCCGGCCGCATCCCGTGCGTGAGGAGGAAGTGCCGGGACTGGCGCAGGGTGCCCTCGACGAACTCGGTGAAGCTGCGGTCCACTCCCACGACCGGCCGGTGCGTGTGTACCCCGATCTCGGTCAGCCCCAAGCCGGCGAACACCTGCGCGTACCGGTCCGCGAAGTACAGGTCGCTGCCGATCACCTCGGCCATCATCCGGAAGTGCCCCGTCACCGCCGCGCGGTAGTGCGGGTGCAACAGCTGCGTCGCGGGAAGCACGACGGGGTCGGTGAGCACCAGCAGACCACCCGGCTTGAGCCAGGAGAGCATCCGGGGCAGCAGGTCCTCACGCTCGCGTACATGCGTCAACACCAGACGCGCGTGCACCAGATCGAACCGGCCCGGCCGGAACCCGGGATCGGTGATGTCCGCCCGGAGCACGTCCAGTTCACCGGAACACTCTCGAAGGAACGCCGTGTCGCGGTCCACCGCGGTCACCCGCGCCCCCACCTGCCGGCTCAGCCAGCGGCCGAGGGTGCCGGTCCCCGCTCCGACGTCCAGACAGTGCCGGCCGCGCGCAACACCGAGCCCCAGCAGCACATCCCGACTGATCGGGTCCAACGCGCGGGCCAAGGCGCCCAGACGCTCCCGCTCGCCGTCGCGGGCGGAGGAGAACAACACATCGCCGTACCGCTGCGCGGATGAGTCCACAGTCATGCCCCGACCAACGATCCATCGGTGCTTTCGTCACCTCGAACGCAACTGCCGTACGCGGCACGACGCGAACGGTGTTGTCCGAGGCGCGGGCAGGGCGTGGGGAGGGACCCGCGAGGAGCACGGCCACGACAACGCCGCAACCGAAAACCTTCACCGGTGATCGTGACGTGTCGTGCGGTAGGTGCTTCGGCCAGGTGGGGCGCGGCGGGTCGTTGCCGCGCAGTCACCGGTCGGTGCCGGTGGTCGTCGAGCACAATGGGGTGCGGGTCGTCGTCGAGGACGGCTCGCCGGAGACCGCCGCCCGAATCGCACGCGCCCTCGGCGCGGGAACACACACACGCACCGCGGACCCCGCCGAGGAGGGCGCCGGGCCGGAACGGGACGGGGACGGTGTCAATCCCTGACCCGAGGACCGGACGGGCCGTCCTGATCGGTGTGGACACCTACACGGACCTGGAGTCGTTGCCCTCCGTGGCCGCGGGAGTCCGGCGACTGGCCGAGTTGCTGTGCGATCCCCGGGTGTGGGGACTGCCCCACGACCGCATCACGGTGCTCGGCTCGGCCGCGACCGCCACCGACGTCCGGAACGCGATCGTGAACGCGGGGAGGGACTGCACGGGCACCCTGGTGCTGTACTTCGCCGGCCACGGGCTCCGCAGTCGCGACGGCGTACAGCTCCATCTGGCGTTGCGGGACGCGGACGACGGGCATCCGGACATCGGGAACCTGACCTATCGAAGCGTGCGCGACGTGCTGAACCATGCTGCGCATCGGACGAGTTCCCGGATCGTACTGCTCGACTGCTGCTACAGCGGCCTGGCCGGCGCCATGGGCCCCGGAACACTCACGCGAACCGACCTGAGGCACTCCTTGTCCGAGGACGAGGACGGGGACGCGGTGGTCGTGAGCGGTGGTCGCGGCGGGTGCGGAGGGGCCGTGGGGCGTTGACGCCGATCGGCGCCGCGACCGGGTTCGCGGGGCGCGGGAGCGGGGTCGCCTGGCGATCAACCGCCCTGCGGGGGCGGGGCGTTCGTCGGGAGTGATGGTGCGGTGACCATCCGTCATGACATGATCCACACGAGTCGGCAGCGAGCCGGCCACACCGAGGAGTCGCCTGGTCCGAGACCACGCCCGACGCGAAGGGCCCCGCCAAGGCACGGATCTCACCCGAGGCGGCCGCGAGCCCGGAGGAACCCATGCGCCGTATCGCGCACATCCCGACCGCCTGGGCCGCCGCGACGATGACGACCCCGGCAACCGCAGCCTCGGCCCACGCCGCCTCGGGCCGCTGATCATCGACGACGTGGGCCACGAAAACCCCACCGGCTGCACCAACTCCTCGCCACCGGGCGCACTCGACATCGTGAACGACACCGACAGGGCCGTGGACGTCTATCGGTACGGGGCGCCGGCCGCGGTGATCGCGGCCTGGCCGGTCCGGGTGAGCTGCCGGATGTCGGTCCGGCCGAGCGCGCTCGGCCAGGGGTCATGCTGCGGTGGGTGGCGAGTCGCGCGTGTCGCGCGTGGGGCCGGTGGGCCCTGCGGCGACGGTGAGGATGCCGTCGAGTTCGGCGAGTTCGACGATGAGGGCCTGGGGCTCGGCGGGTTGTTCGGTGCGTCGCTCGGTTCGTCGTCTGGGGGGTGCTTCGAGGTGGAGGACGACGTGGGTGACGCGCCCGCGGATGCGGTCGACGGGGTCGCGGGCGGCGGCCGCGGCGGGGTCGTGGTCGCGGTTGTGGACGGTGACATCGGTGACGTGGAATCCGTGGGCGACGGCGGCGACCAGGATTCGGGGCAGTACGCCGCGCGCGGGCAGGTAGGTCAGGCGTAGCTCGGCGATCCGGTGGCCGGTGTCGGTGAAGCGCCGGATCAGTGGCGTGTAGCCGAAGACGACGACGAAGTGCAGCGCGGTGACGGCGAGAGCGTACAGGGGGAGGCCGGCGGCGCAGGCCATGCCGACGGCGCAGGTGAGCCGGACGACGGCTGCGGTGGTCAGGCCGCTGACGCTGTCGCGGCGTACGAAGATCAGGCCGCCGCCCAGGAAGCCGATGCCGGAGACGATCTGCGCGGCGATACGGGACGGGTCGTAGCCCTGAGCGCCTGGCGGCAGGACGTCGGCGAAGCCGTACTTGGAGACCTCGACGAACAGCGCGGTCCCGACGCCGACGAGTGCGTGGGTGCGCAGGCCCGCGCTTTTGTTGCGGATCTCGCGTTCGACTCCGATGGCGCTGGACAGTACGAACGCCAAAAGGATCTCCCACAGTTGTGGCCACCCGGCGCCGTGGTGGAGGCCCGAGCCCGGGTCGGGCCCGGGTATCGCTGACATTGCGGTGATCGTCGCGCCCATGCGCACCTGCCTCGGTCGACTCTTGCGCCGGAAGAATATTCCAGATAATCATGTCTCTATGGATGATCCTTCCACAACGGTTCCCGCCGACTCCCCGCCGCTGCGTGAGCTGGTGCGCCGGGCTTCCGGCCTGTCGACCGCCGAGCAGCGGGTCGCCCGGACGGTGGCCGAAACCCCGGCCGAGGTGGTGCAGATGTCGGTGAGCGACCTGGCCGCCGCGTCGCAGTCGTCGGTGGGCACGGTCGCGCGGTTCTGTCAGAAGCTGGGGCTGCGCGGCTTCCACGACCTCAAGCTCGCCCTCGCCCGCGAGACCGCGCCGACCCACCGGCGCCTGGCCGAGGACGTGGCGCCGGGCGACGACGCGGGGCAGATCGCCCGCAAGGTGCTGTCCGGCTCGGCGCGCGCCCTCGACGACGCGGTCCGCGCCGTCGACGCGGCCATGGTCGAGGCCGCGGCGGACGCGCTGCTGGGGGCGCGGCGGATCCTGTTCGCGGCGGTGGGTACGTCCGCGCCCCTGGCCGCAGACGCGGCGTACCGGCTGACCACACTCGGCCTGGACGCGGTCTTCCCCGGCGACACGCACCTTCAGCACGTCACCGCCCGCACGCTGCGGCCGGGCGACGTGTGCTTCGCGATCAGTCACACCGGCGCGACCCGCGAGACCATCGCCGCCGTGCGGACCGCGCGGACGGTCGGGGCGAGCACCGCAGTGCTGACCAGCTTCGCCGGCGCGCCGATCGCCGACGCCGCGGACCTGGTACTGGTCGCGGGCAGCAGCGAGACCGCGTACCGCGTCGAGGCGATGAGCAGCCGCCTGGTGCACCTGGCCCTGCTCGACGCCCTGTACGTCACGGTCGCGCTGCGCCACGCCCCCGCCCGCGACGCGCTCGCGGCGACGGAAGACCTCCTGACCGAACACCGCTACTGAGGACCCGCATGCCTCCCACCGCGCACCACCCGGCGGCCCCGCCGCGCCTCGATCTCGCCGACACCCTCGTGCTGTTCGACTGGAACGGCACCCTGGTCGCCGACACCGACCGTGCCCTGCGCGCCACCAACGCCGTTCTCACCCACCGCGGCCTTCCCGGCCTGACCGCCGAGGACTTCCCCGCAAAGTGGAAACTGCCGCTGGCTGCCTTCCTGCGTGACCTGGGCGCCGCCGACCCCGAAGCCGCCGAGCAGTACTGGAACCGTGCCCTCGCCGCCGAACCGGCGCCGCTCCGGCGTGGCACCGCCCGCATGCTCGACACCCTGCGCGCCTGCGGCGCACGCCTGGGCGTGGTCTCCGCCGCGGGCGCCGCGGCCGTTGCCGACGACATCCGAAACACCGGCCTCGACGACCGGTTCGACGTCGTCCTGGCCGGAGTCGCCGCCAAGACGTCCGCCCTGCTGAGCCAACGCCCCACCCGCCCCCGGGCGTACTACGTCGGGGACACCGAGTACGACATCCACTGCGCCCGCGCCGCCGGATACCTCGCCATCGCCGTCACCGGCGGCTACCGCCCCGCCCACGCCCTCGCGGCGGTACGGCCCGACGCGGTCGTCGACCACCTCGACCAACTCCCCGGCGTCGTCACCGCCCTGCACGCCAAAACACCCGCGCCCCTCGGAGGAACCCCGGCATGAACCCGCACCTGACCCTCGGAGCCACGCCCGACGAAGCCGGCACACCCGGCCGGCCGCCTGCCCCGGGGCCCTGGACGCACCTCGACATCGCCGACGACCCCCGGCAGTTCACCTTCGCACTCATATCCGACCGGACCGGCCTCGCCCGCCCCGGCGTCTTCGAACGCGGCATCGCGGCCCTGAACCTGCTGCGCCCCGCGTTCACCGTCCAACTCGGCGACCTCATCGAGGGGTACACCGACGACGAGGACATCCTCGCCGAGGCGTGGGCCGAACTCGACCGGATCGTCGCGCCCTTGGACATGCCGCTCTTCCTGGTGCCGGGCAACCACGACGTGTCCGACGACCTCGCCCGCCGGCATTGGCTCGGCAGGTACGGCCGACTCCACCACCACTTCCGCTACAAGGACGTCCTCTTCCTCGTCCTCGACACCCAGGACCCCCCGGTCCGGCAGTCGCCCGAAGCACTCGAAGCACTGGCCGAAATGCACGCCTACGCCGAGCGCGACCCGGAGGGCTTCCGCCGCCTCGTCGAGACGTCGATCGACTGGGAAGGCGACCAGACCATGGCCTGCGTCTCCGAGGGCCAGATCGCCTGGGCCGAGAACGTCATCCGCGAAAACGCCGACGCCCGCTGGACGTTCGTCCTCATGCACCAGCCCGTCTGGCAAGGCGAAGGACACCCCGCCATCCACCGCATCCGCGCCGCACTCGGCGACCGCCCGTACACGATGTTCGCCGGACACGTCCACAACTACAAGAACGCCGTCATCGACGGCCGCGACCACATCCGCCTCGGCCCCACCGGCGGCCTGTGGGTCAAAGCCGAAGGCGACAACGGCAACTTCGACCACATCACCCTCATCACCATGGAACCCGACGGCCCCCACATCGCCAACGTCACCCTCGAAGGCCTCCGCGACCACCACGGCAGGCCCCTCGCCTGAGCAGGCACACCGGCCACGCGGCAGCGACGGCGCACGCACCCCGCCGGCGCCGGCGTGCTCGGCCGCCCTCTCCGCGAGTTCGGCCCGCCGCCGTCGACGTTGCGGGACCCGGTCGTCGTCATCGCCACATCGGTCATCGGGAACTCCCTTTGCTCAGGGTGTACATCGAGTCCTCGATGGTCCCTCGAGTAGCCGACAGGCGGCGGCCTCACGATGCGGAGTCGACACTGCGTCGAGCGTCGGCGGGGTCGTGGACCTTGGGGAGTGACGTGGGCCGGTGGTAGGCCGTAGTGTTCGGCGATTGACGGGTGATCAGGGCTGTGGTGAGGGGGCGAAGTGAGTACGACGACGGCTGTGGTCGCGTGCGTGTTGCTGGTGGTGGTATTGGCCATGTCCACGTCGTGGGTGGGTGTTTTGATCGGGCTGGCGCCGCTGGTTGTGATCGGGGGGCGCGAGTTGTACGGGCGGTACCTGGCGGCGCAGACGGAGCGAGCCAAGAAGTAGCGCCGCGGGCCCCTCCCCCATGGGTGGAAGTCCCCACGCGAGTGGGGTGATTCGGTCCCGGAGCCTGGATGCTGATCCGAGGCAGTGGCCTACGGGCGAGACTCGCTGTCGGGCACATCGGTGTCCGCGTCGGGTCGGTGAGCGGCGGCCGATCGTGCCCGCGGCACGGGGCGGTCGGCCGGTTCGCCCGCGCTGTCCGTTCGACGATCGCCGACCCGGTCCACAACCGAGCACTCCAGGGACAGGACCGGGAACGGGCCCGAGGTGCCGAATCCGGCCTCGGGACAGGCCGTCGAGCACGATGCCGCATGCAGGCGATCATCCCGGCGGGTGGCGAACCGGTGCTCTGCTCGATCCGATGACGGATCCCATGAATGCGGCTGATTTCCGTCAGGTCGGGTGCGGGGGGCGGGCGTTCGTCCTGGCGTACTCCGCTCCGGGTGGGGCGGGTCGGTGGCGAGATACCAGGTGGGCCCGGTCGGTGCGTGCCCGGATCCCCCGCCGCAGCCTCGACGCCGTCGCGAACGGCGCCACGATGTCGGCGAGTTCACAGCGAAGGCCGTCCTGGTCGCCGTACGCGCGGTCCGCGGCAACCATCCGAATGGACCCCCGCCGGCCTGCTTCGCCGCACGGGCCGGAGCGGCTGGTTTTGCAGTTTCGTGCGGAAACCGGGGTGGGCGTTCCCCTTCGCGAAGTAATGGGCCGGCGTGCAGGGAACGGCGAGCAGCGGATGGTGGGGGCGCTCGTCCGCCCGACAAGTGGTCACCGCGGTGGATCCTCCCGACGGACGCCGGGTACTGCCCGCCCACGTACGGGCGTTGATCCGCTCGTGGCCTCAGGTCGACTCGGACGGGAAGAACCCGAGCCGCCGCACCGCCGGGTGCTGTGCACCGACCACCGGCTCCGCCCCTGTTCGCCCGCCCACCTCCCTCGCCGCCGCGCCGCCGCGAATCGACGACGAGAACGCCCGATGTCCGGCACGAACTCGCCCTGGGATTCGGGGCCATGGACGGGTCGTCACGTGGCCGGGCTGTGGAACGTCTTGCCGGCGATCAGCCATCGGCCGTCCGTACGCACCAGGGAGAAATGGTTGACGAAGTCGGCGCCCTGGTAGCCGTATTCCTCCAACACCGCCACCGCGACCTCGCCGTTCACCTCGATGGAGCGGATTTCCCAGGAGTACTGCGCCGACCATTGCCGCTCGCCGGACTCGGCGGCCACCACCCCGCAGAACGCCTCGATGGGCGCGGAGACGAACGCATCGCCGAGGTAACCCCACATGTGGGCGTCGGGGTGGAAGACGGCCCGGACGGCGTCGCTGTCCCCGGCGGTCACCGCGCGCACATAGGACAGGACGGCGGCGTGGACGCCGTCGTGGTCGGGGTGAGGGTGGACGGAGGTCATATCGGGTACCCGGCTTTCGTCGTCGAAGCGGGACGCTCAGCCGTGGTGCAGCCAGACGCCCTTGGTTTCGGTGAACGCGTCGAGGGCGTACGAGCCCATCTCCCGTCCCCAGCCGCTGCTGCGAAACCCGCCCCAGGGCGCCGCCGGGTCGGGGATGGGCGGCATGTTCACGAACACCGCCCCGGCCCGGATGCCGGCCGTCAGCCGGTGCGCGGTGCGCAGGTCCGCGGTCCACACCGCGGCGGCCAGCCCGTAGTCGGTGTCGTTGGCGCGGGCGATCAGCTCGTCCTCGTCCTCGTAGGTGAGCACCGGCAGCACCGGGCCGAACACCTCGTCGCGGGCGATGGACATGGTGTCCCCGACGCCGGCCAGTACGGTGGGCCGGTAGAAATTGCCCCGCGCCAGGTCGCCGCCGGCCCGGCCGCCACCGGTGACGACCTCGGCGCCCTCGGCGACGCCCGCGGCGACCATGGACTCCACCCGGTTCAGGTGCTCCTCGCTGACCAGGGGGCCGAGGTCGGTCCCGGCGGCCAGTCCCGGGCCCAGTCGGAGCGCGGTGACGGCCGCGGCGAGCTTGTCGGTGAACTCCGCAGCGCGGGCGCGGTCCACGTAGAACCGGGAGTACGCCGCGCACACCTGACCGCTGTTCAGCAGCGCGCCCTGGAGGTTGCCCGCCACGGCGGCGTCGATGTCCGCGTCGCGGGCGATGATGCTGGGGGCTTTGCCGCCCAGTTCGAGCGTGACCCGCTTGAGGTCGTCGGCGCTCGTCCGGGCGATCTCCCGGCCCACCGCGGTGGAGCCGGTGAACGAGACCTTGTCCACTCCCCGGTGGGCGACCAGCGCCTGTCCGGTCTGCGGGCCGCCGGTGAGCAGGTTGACCACCCCGGCGGGCAGTCCCGCCTCCTGGCAGAGCCGGATCAGGTGTACCGAGGTCAGCGAGGTCTGCTCGGCGGGCTTCAGGATCACCGTATTGCCGCAGGCCAGCGCGGGCGCGATCTTCCAGGCCGCGATCATCAGCGGGAAGTTCCACGGGGTGATCAGCGCGCAGACGCCGACCGGTTCGCGCCGGGTGTAGTGCAGGGTGTCGGGGAAGGACACCGGGGCGACCGACCCCTGGATCTTGGTCACCCACCCCGCGTAATAGCGGAAGTGCTCGGCGGCTCCCGCCACGCTCACCGCGCGCGCCACCCCCAGCGGCTGACCCTGGTCACGGGTCTCCAACTCGGCCAACTCGGCGGCGTCGCGCTCGATCAGGTCGGCGATGCGCCACAGTAGGCGGGCCCGTTCGGCCGCGGTGATCCGCGCCCAGGCCGGATCGCCGAGGGCGGCCCTCGCCGCATCGACGGCGGCGTCCACGTCCGACCGACCGGCCGCGGCCAGCCGACCGAGCAGCGCACCGTTCGCCGGGTCGTGCGCGGGGAACTCCGCACCGTCCGCCGCCGCCGTCCACGTTCCGCCGATGAGAAGCCGGCCCTTCGCCATGCCGCCGCCCTGGTGTCACGGCGCGTCCGACGCGCGCCTCCCGGAGCGAGGATCTCCCTTCGGGGTCCGGGTCTTCTTGTCTTTGGGCGCCCGGTACTTGTCCGTGGGCGCCGGCCCGGTCCGCCTTCCGGCCGCCCACGCGACGCCTCATCCGAGCGCCGTCGCCCGATACTCGCGCGGGCTGCATCCGTACGCGCGGCGGAACGTGCGGCTGAATCGGGCCGCGTCCGTCAGGCCCCAGCGGGCGGCGACGGCCCCGACCGGGCGTTCCCGGAAGGTGGGATCGCCCAACTCGCGGCGGCAGTGCTCCAGTCGGCGATGCCGTATCCAGCCGGACACGGTCGTCCCCTCCTCCTGGAAGAGCCGGTGCAGATGACGGGTGGAGACGTAGTGCGCGGCGGCCACCCGTTCCGGGCCCAGGCCGGGATCGCCGAGCCGGTCCTCGATATAGGCCCGGATCGTGGTGATCGACACCCCTCGGCCCGTCCCGCCGGCGGACGCGACCGGGTCGAGCCGGGCCGTGACCAGACCGGCCACCAGATCGCTCACCGTATCCGCCAGTCGGTGCAGCTCGGCCCCTTCGAACTCCGCGTGGTGCTGCGGAAGTTCCCGCAACAGGCTCACCGCGAGGGCACCGAAGCCGCGCTGCCCGGACAGCCGCCGGGCGGTGGCCCGGCCCATCTCCCGCAACGGGACGCGCAGCAGGGGCCGCGGCAACATCACCACCAGTTGGCGGTATTCCGCCCCGAAGGACAGGCTGTAAGGGCGGGTGGTGTCGTAGATCGCGAAGTCACCGGCCGCGAGCGCCACTTCCCGGCCGTCCTGGCTCAGCACGCATGCTCCGGAGAGTTGGAGGCCCAGCTTGAAGTACTCGCCACCGGACGCCGTGATCAAGCGAGGGGTCCGGTGTACCGCGTGAGCATTCGCCGAGACCTCGGTGATCTGTAGCGCGCCCAGCTCCATGGACCGCATCCGGCCCCGGAACGGCCGCCCGGAGCTGTGCGCCGGCTCGGCGCGCAGCGGGACGAAGGTTTCGGAGACGGCCGATCGCCAGTATTCGAAGCGGTCGGCGCCGCGCAGGCCGTCCGTCGTGACCACGAATTCCATGCCCCGCCAAGCCTTCCGATGTCTCGGTACGCGGTCATTGTGTCCGCCGACTGGTATCGCGCGCCAGATCGGCGGGGCATCGCCGGCCGAGGGCGGGGCGGCGGCGACCGGTGGTGCGGCTTGGTGTTGCTCGGCACGGCTTGGTGCGGCTCGGTGTGGCTCGGTGTGGCTCGGCATGGCTTGGTGCGCCGGGGAATGCCGCGCGTTGGTTCCGGCTGCGGCTGCTTCCCGGAACGGTCCGTCGCCGAGACATGCGCTGGACACGGGGTGGGTGTCGCCGCGGCCGGGGTGTCGATACCACCGGCCGCGGCGCATCGCCTCGCCGTGGCGGGTCGGGCGTCGAGCGTACCGGCGGCAATGGCGGGGCGACCGCGTCGATGCGGGGCGAAACCGTTGCCGGGCGGGGTCGTCCCCGGTGGTACACACATCTCATGTGGCTGCCCCGCGCCCTCCGGTGGTTCGCGGCCGACCCGAGACCGGTGCGCGGGTCGGGCGTTGCGATCGGCGGACGCGTTCGTCGTCGGACCTCAGGGCACGTCGACCATTACCCGACCGTCGGCCGGGGTCTGCGCGGCGGCGGCACGGCCGCCGTAGGCGGACTCGACGCGGGACCGCTCGGCCGCGTCGGGGACGGGGTTCCTACAGGCGACTCCCGCGCTGGAGCCTGACATCAGCTTGGAGCACGGACCTGGTTTGGTGTCCGGGAGGCCCAGGTTGTGGCCGATCTCATGGGCCGCTATGCGGGTCTTGTCGTAGCCTTGGGCGACCGCCTGGCTGCCGAGTTCCACCCATCCCTGTCCACCGGGGCGGACAGGGCCCAGGCTTGCCTGCGGCCAACCGTTGGTGGCGGTGATCCGAATCTGGGCACGAGTACCGGACGGTGCCTTCGCCAGCTTCACGTTGGTGACGTTCGCGTTCCAGGTGGCGACTCCGGCCGCGATGGCCGCTTCCCAGCCACCGGCTCGGGAGTCGTCATAGTAGAGGGTCGTCGCCGCCGAAACGCTGTTCGGGGCGGCGTTGGACGGCGCGGAGGCGGCTTGCTCCGCAGGCACCATGACCATGGTGACGACCGCGGCGGTCCCGACTGCCGCGAACCACTTGGAGTGGGGCATAAGCGTCCTTCCGCTGGATTTGTCCGTGGCGGGGAGAGCACAGGTCCTTGGGTTGTCGGCGACCTGTCGACTCGTGTTCGTCTTTGGGAGTATGTGCGTGCCCGTGGGTTCGCAGGCATACCAGTCGGCCATAACGTCCACGCAGGAGCGAAGAGGCCGCTCGGCCGGACGCCTGTCGCGCCGAATCGCACCGCAGGTCGCGAGCCCCCGGCCGCCTCACCGACACGAGACCTCGGCCACCGCCGCACGCGTGCGGAAGGTGGCAGCGTGTGGCGCGAACCCAGGGCTACGGGCCGGAGATTCGTCACGACTTCGACCAGGCGCGACCTCGCACACGGCCGACGACCGTGCCCGAACGTCGTGGGAAATCGGAACCGGTGACGCCGCAGGGACAGGTCGCGGTGCGGTGTTGCCGGTCGAAGGTGAAATCGTCCTTGGCGAAACCGGGGGCGGTCCGCCGCGTGGGTCGACGCGCATCGCACCGGCTCCGAGTCCCGCAATCACGAACAACGCGAGAAGCCGGCCCCCGCGGTCGCCTTCGGCGATCCGATCGCTGCGTGCGCAACCACCCGCTCGCTGCCGGGTGTCCCCGACGGCATGACGTCGCCTCCCGCGCCGCCTCCGCCCGCGCCTCCGCTGTGGCAGCGCTGCGCGGAGGGGGCGGGCACGAGCGACTCCGTCGGCCGTCGGGGCATCCGTGTCACCGGGCGGACGGGTCAGTCTTCCGGCCGGTTTGCCGGCTCCTTCCTGCGCCGTGGGAGGCGATGCGTCGTGATCGGCCGGCCGCCGACGAGATGGTCGGTCACGATCGCGGTGATCGCCGCCGGGTCCACGTGCCCGTACCAGACGTCGTCGGGCTGCACGCTGACCAGCGGAGCCTGGTTGCAGGGGAACTGGCACCCCGTCTGCGTGACGAGGACGTCGTCGTCGCCGAGCCCGTGCTCCCTGAGTTGCCGTATCAGCGAACGCTGGGTGTCGTCCGCGCCCTTGGCCGTGCAGCGCGGCCCGCGGCACACCATCACCTGGTGTCGGTGGCCGGTGACCTCCTCCCAGACCGGAGAGGTGAGACCGGGTTCCTCGCCGGTGATCGGTTCGGCGGATGCCACGGCATCGGCCACGGCATCCGCCGAGTCGACGAGCCGGGCGGCGACGAGCAGCACGGGGCGATGGCCGGCGCGCTCGCGCCACCAGTACGCCGCGATCCGCCGCAGCCAGGAGTGGCCCGGACCGGATGCGCCGAGGCGGACCCCGATCAGGACGACGGTCTCCGCGCCCGCGTCGGCCAGTCTGGTCAGCTCGGCCGACAGGGACGGCTCACCCAGTTGCAGGAACGCCGTCGTGGCGTGCCACGACACGGCGGCCGTGCACAGCTCGGCCCGGCGATCGACCTCCGTGCCGGACATGCCGACCAGGACCGTCGTACGGCCCGAAGCAGGCCCTGCGGAGGATCCCGCACGGTCTTGGCTCATGACTCGATCCCCTCGGTAAGCAAGCCGTTCCATCGGACGTGCGGTCGGTGATGCAAGGGGTGCCGCTCCACGGTCGCGTCGACGCCGTAGACGCGCGCGATCGTGGCGGAGGTGAGCACCTCGGCGACGGGCCCATGGGCCACCAGCCGGCCTTCGAGCAGCACGGCGACGTCGTCGCAGTAGGCGGCGGCGAGTTCGAGGTCGTGCAGAGCCGCGACGGTGGTGATACCGAGCCCGCGCACGGTGTCGAGGAAGCCGAGTTGGTAGCGCAGGTCGAGGTGGTTGGTGGGCTCGTCGAGCAGGAGCACCTCCGGTTCCTGGACCAGGGCGCGCGCGAGTTGCACGCGCTGGCGCTCGCCGCCGGACAGGGACGACCAGGTCCTGTCGAGCAGCGCGCCGACATCGGTGGCGGCGGCGGCCTCGGCGAGCACGGCCTGCTCGTGTGCGGTCGCGAGGCCGGGCAGCACGGGCCACCGGCCGCGATGCGGCGTGCGCCCCAGGTCAATGACCTGGCGGGCCGTCAGCGGCAGCACGGTGTCGGCCTGCTGTTCCATGAAGGCCACCCGGCGCGCGCGTCGGCGGGCCGTGAGGCTGTACAGGTCCTCGCCGTCGAGGAGGACTCGGCCCGTCTGCGGCCGGCGCAGCCCGGCCAGGGCCCGCAGCAGCGTCGTCTTGCCGGCGCCGTTCGGCCCGAGCAGGCCCGTCACCCGACCGAGGGCGAAGCCGACCGTCACGTCCGTCAACAACGTGGCGCCGTCGACGCGCACGCCGACGTGTTCGGCGGCCGGCGCCGCCGGGTTCACGACGATCACGGCCGACTCCCCCCGGCCGACCTGCCGGCCGCCTGGCGCCACAACAACCATGCGAAGAACGGCGCTCCGAGCCCGGCGGTGACGACGCCGACGGGGATCTCCTGCTCCGGGAGCACCGAGCGCGCCACGATGTCGCTGCCCACGAGCAGCGACGCGCCCACGAGTGCGGACATGGGCAGCAGGAGGGCATGGCGCGGGCCGCACACCAGGCGGACGACGTGCGGCACGACCAGACCCACGAACCCGATGACGCCGGTATTGGCGACCAGACATGCGGTCACCAGCGCCGCCGCGGCGATCAGGGCCCAGCGGGTGCGTTCGACGTGCACACCGACGGAACGAGCCGCGGTCTCGCCGAACGCGAACGCGTCGAGGTCCCGGGCGGCCGCGACCATCGCCACCGTGCCGAGGACGGCCACCACGACCAGGAAAACGGCCGTGTTCCACCGCACCCCGGCCACCGAGCCCAGCGTCCACTCCATGACGCCGCGGGCGGCGTTGCGGTCGCCGAGGACGAGCACGACGAACGAGGTGTACGCGCCGCACAACTGCCCCACCGCGATGCCGGCCAGCACGGTCCGCGAGGCCGGCAGGGTCCGGCTGTGCGCACCGGCGAGGGTCAGCACGACCAGGACGGCGAGCAGGGCACCGACGAAGGCGGCGGCCGGGAGCGCGCCGATCACCGCGGTGCCGGAGACTCCGACACCGAGGACGATCACGGTGACCGCGCCGACGGCGGCGCCGTTGGAGATCCCGAGCAGGTAGGGGTCGGCCAGGTCGTTGCCGGTCAGGGTCTGCAACACCGCGCCGCACACCGCGAGTCCCGCGCCCGTCGCGGCGGCCCCCAGGACGCGGGGCAGCCGCAGTTGCCAGATGATCCGGTCGTCCAGCGCCGTGACGTCGGAGCCACCGAGACCGAGTCGGCGCAGCACCACGTCGGCCACGACGTGCGGCGGCTCGTGGACCGATCCCACGGCGAGGCCGAGCAGCACGGTGGACAACAGCAGTACGGCGGCGACGGCCAGGGCCACCGCCGCACGGCTCGCGCCCGCGAGCCGTGCGGCGGGACGATCCGTCACGGTCACGGACGCCGGTCGCATTAACACATACAACTACACACCAGAACACGACGGCACCGTCGGCGAGCAGCACGCCGGGGGTCGACTCGGAGAACGGCACGACCACGTACGCACGGCGCTGGACGGCCTTGAGCTTGTTCAGCACGGGGTCGTGTTCGAGATAGTCGATCTTGGACTGTGCGGTGTCCCAAGCGGCGTCCGCGAGCACGATGGCGTCCGGGTCCGCCGCGACCACCTGCTCCCAACTCGTGGTCTTCCAGCCACCGGCCAGCGTGTCGAAGACGTTGCGGGCGCCGACGGCGTCGAGCACGAGCTGGGGTCCGCCGTGGCCCGCGCCGACGTACGGGGTTTTGGTACCCGAGTCGTACCAGAGCACGTTCAGGCCCTTGCCCGCCGACTTGGCCGTGACTTCGGCAAGTTGCCGCTTCTGCGCGTCCCGGATGGCGGCGGCGCGCGGTGCGACACCGAACACCTCGGCGACATCGCCCAGTTCGTCCCACACCGTCTGGAAGGACGCCGACGCCTGCTGCTTGCTGTCGGCGCACCCCAACGGCGACAGGTAGGTGGTGATGCCCTGGGAACCCAGTTCGTCCCGCGTGCCCGCCACCTTGTCGGTGAAGGCGCTGGAGTAGGAGGCGTAGAGGAAATCCGGGCGCGCCGCGAGGAGTTTCTCCTTGGACGGATACTTCTCGGAGAGCACCGGGACGGTGTCGTAGGCCGCCTTCCATCGCGCCGGGACCGCGTCGTCGAGGTACGCCGTCCCGGCCATCCGGGTCTGTAGATCGAGAGCCAGGGCGACTTCGGTGGCGCCCTGGTTGAGGGTGACCAACCGGGCCGGCGGTGACGTCACGGTGGTGGTGACGCCGCACCTGCTCACGCTCACCGGCGTCGAGTGGCTGCTCCCGGCCGCCGCGGCGGGCTTGTCGGCCTCGGGCGCACCCGTGCACGCGCCGAGCGCGCCGACGAGCAGGATCGCCACGGCAGCGAGGCCGGAGCGCGTGGAACGCGGGGCGCGCGCCGGAGGTATGAAACGTTCGAATCGAAACGGGCGCAGGGCAGCGCGGGGCATGTGTTCTCCAACCCTCGTGGAACATGTCGCGCCGTGGCCGGTCTCCTGGCTTCCGCATCGACGTTCCGCAGCCGGCCTTCCCGGTTGGCTCGTTCCCGATCCACCCAGTGACCCCGACCGCTGTGGGAGCGGTCGGCGAGGGCCGCGGGACTCCGCGGCTACAGTGGCGAGGGCCGCGCCGGCATTCGACCGGCTTCCCGTACACCACGGCGGCGATAGGCTACCAAACCGCTCGTCGTGCCTCGTCGGCGCTCACGCCCACCGACGCCGGCCGGGTCCTCTCGGGACCGGCAACCCGCTCCGCGCCTGGACCCACGGGTGGAACAACGGGTGGAGACGCGGATGGATCCGAAGGTGGGTCCCTGCGGCGGAGGTCGCCTACGGGGCATGGCCGTCCTGGGAGTTGCGCTCGTCGGGCTCGTGCTGCGGATGCTGCTTGCCCAGGCCGTCGCGCGCGACGTCCAAGCGGCCCGGATGCGGGCCGAGTCGGAGGAGGTGATACTCCCCCATCCGGCGCATCGCCCGGAGCCGCACGGGGCGGCGCTACCGCGTGTGGAGGATGTCCGCCTCGCCGGACGTGGCATGCACCCGCACCCGGTGCGGTGCGGCCGGATCCCGGGCCACGTCGACCTTGACCGAGCCGTGCTCGCTGCTCGCGTCCGTCGCGTAGACGGTGCCGGCCGGCAGCCGGACCCGGGCGTTGTCGCCTTCGGCGTCGACCCGATCGGGTGGCGCGGCGAAGGACAGGTCCACCGCGTCCCGGTCGGCCCGGGCGACGACCGTACGCGTGGTCAACCGCTCGCCGCGGATGCCGCCTTGTGCCGTCCGCGCGTCCAGATCGCCGGACAGGCCGGTCAGCGTGACCTGCCCCGAGGTGGTGCCGACCCGGACCGCGAGCCCCGGCGGCACCCTCACCTCGTAGGAGACCTGCGCGCTGCCGCTCACGGTGTGCCGCAGCGTGAGCGTGCCCTCGGCCGACACGTGTTCGGTTGCGGGTTCGGCGGTGCCGAAATGCTTGATCTCGGTGACCCGCACCGACCCGGGCCCGCCCTGAACCACCTGCACCCGGCCCGCTCCGCCGACGATCACGAGCCGGGTGAGCGGCGCGTCGATGGTGTACTGCGCCCGGCGGGTGGTTGCCTGAGACGGCGAGTCCGGTTCGGCACACGCGGATCCGCCCAGCAGGAGGCCGGTGAGCACGCACAGGCGCACCGGGCGACCGAGTGCGCGGCCGGCGAAAGATGGTGAACGCTTGGGCCACATGGGAGTTCTCGTCCTGATCGGAGTCGGCGAGCACGAGCTCGTGGGCACGAGTGCGGCGGCGGACCGGAGTCGGCGTCGCACTACTGTGCCCCGATCGCGGTGAGGACCGGGATCCGTGCCGCCCGGCATGCGGGGAGCAGCGCCGCGAGCACACCCACCACTGCGGATCCGGCTGCGATCACGGCGAGCGTCGACCACGGGACGGCGAGCACCTCCAGGCCCTGATCGGCCAGTCCGCGCCGGGCGGTCACTCCCCAGCCGACGCCCAGCAGCAGTCCCAGGAGCGTGCCGTACGCCGACAGTGCCACCGATTCGGCCCGGACCATGCGCCGGATCTGCCCGTGCGAGGTGCCGATCGCCCGCAACAGGCCGATCTCCCGGGTGCGTTCGAGCACCGACAGGGTGAGCGTGTTGACCACGCCCAGGGCGGCGATCAGGATCGCCAACCCGAGCAGCGCGTAGACCAGGTCGAGCACCCCGTCGATTCCGGCCCGGATCACGTTCTTGTACTCCTCCCGGTCGCGGGCCCCGGCCTGGGGGAACGGTGCCAGGGCCCGGGCCAGGCTCGCCTTCAGCGCGGCTCGCTCGGTGCCCGGCGCGGCGTCGACGAAGATCATCGCCTCCTGCGCGCCCGGCGCGATCCGGGCCAGTGTGTCCAGGTCGGTCAGCGGTGCGTCCCGACGGCCGATCGACCGACCCGCCGGGTCCGGCGCCCGCAGCGCACCGACCGTCACGGTGGCCTCGGCGCCGACGGGGCCGCGCAGACGCACCGGGCTGCCGACGGACAGCCGCAGGCCGGCCGCGTATCCGGCGCCCAGGCTGATCGTGCCCGGAGGCGGCGCCGGCAGCAGCACTCCGGTCGGCGACCGCTGCCGCAGGACCGCGGGCAGGTCCGGATCGGCGCCCTGTACCCACGCGTTTCGGGATCCGCCGTCGGTTACCACCTCGACCCGGGCCTCGCGCAGCCGGATCACCCGGCCCACACCCGGCGCCCGGCGGACGGCCTCGACCACCTCCGCGGTCAGCGGGGCGTCGCCCTTGCTGCTCTGAACCGTGATGTCGGACCCGAGGGTGCGATCGATCCGGGCATCCATTGACGCACTCGCGGACGCGGCGACCACCGCGGTGGCCGCGACCACGGCCACGCCGATCGCCAGTGCGGCGGCGGTGGCCGAGGTACGTCGGGGGTCGCGCACCAGGTTCTCCCGCCCGAGTCGATCGATGCCGGCGCCGCGCCGGCCGGTGAGCCGCGCGAGCACCGGGATCACCGTGCGCACCAGCAGCGGGCCGAGCACGATCACGGCCACCAGGCTCAGTACGACCCCCACGATCGCGAGCGCCCCGCCGACCACGGCCGCCAGGACGCCGGCCGCGCCGATCACGGTGCGCCGCCGGGCGGGACGGGTGGTCGCGGGACCCGCCGCCTCGCGCAGCGCCGCCATCGGCGCGACCCGGCTCGCCCGGGCGGCAGGCACGGCGGCGGCGAGCAGGGTGCCCAGTACGCCGACCAGGTAGGCCGCGATCGGCGTGCGGGCGGTGATCGCCAACGGGGCGTCGGCCGGGCCCACGCCCGCGCCGCCGATCGCCTCACGCACCAGCGCGGCCAGGCCGATACCCGTGGCCAGGCCCAGGGTCGAGCCGATCGTGGCGAGCAGCAGCGCCTCGACCTGGACCGAGCGACGGACCTGGCCACGGCTGGCGCCCAGCGCTCGCAGCAGCCCCAGCTCCCGGGTGCGGCGGGCGACAAGCATGGAGAACGTGTTGACGATCAGAAAGCCGGCCACCAGCAGCGAGACGCCCGCGAAGCCGAGCATCGCCGTACGTACAAACTCGACACCGGCACCCGCCTCGTCCGCCTCCGCGGCGGCGAGTTGGGCCCGAGTGCGCACCTGCGCGCTCGCGCTCGCGCCCAGGGCGTCGCTCACGCGCCGGGCCAATTCGGTGTCGGCGACACCGGCCGCCGCGTCCACCCGTACCGAGGTCAGCACGTCCGGCACACCCAGGAGCCGGGAGCGGGCGGCGTCGGTGTCCAGGAAGACCGCGGGATATCCGGGATCGAGGGCGCGAAACGTCGCGATGCCCACGATCACCGCCTCGAAGCCGCCGGGCACCGCGACGATCCGGACCCGATCACCGAGCCTCAGGTGAGCCCGCCGCGACGAACTCGCGTCGAGCACCACCTCACTGGGGCCGTGCGGCTCCCGGCCCGAGGTCAACCGGACGGGCGAGCCCGGATCGGGAAGCCGGTTCCCGGCCACGGTCCGGCCGCCCGCCGTGCCCTCCACCCGCTGATCGCCGCGCGCCACCACGGCCACGTTGTGCACCTCGATCACCGGATGGGCGGCAGCCACCCCCGGCACCCGCCGGACCGCCTCGAGCACGCCGGCCGGCAGGGTCGGCGGCCCACCGGGCGCGGCCGAGCGCAGCCCGGCGTCGCTGTCCGGATCCGGCGCACGCACCGTCACATCGGCCGCGCCGTCCGCCGCCAGATCCGTCGCGGCCCGGGTCGTCGTATCGGCGAGCACCAGCGTGCCCGTCACGAACGCCACCGACAGCAGCACCGCGAGACCGGACAGCAGCAGCCGACCGCGATGTGCCAGGAACCCGCGCAGGGTTGTCCGCAACATGCGCTCACCCCCGCCCGATCCGGAACCGAGGGGCCCGCGCGGCCGATTCGACCGGGCCCGGGCCCACGCGGTCGGCTCGGGTGGTGTGCCCCGGTGCCCCGGTGCGCCCGGGGCCGGCGCCGGTGTGCGGTGTTTCATGACCGTCCTCACTCGAAGCGGACCGCGTCGACGCGGTCCCGGTGCCGCAACGCTCCCGCCGCCACCCGTTCGCGCGCGTCCGGCTCGCGACCCCCGGGCGGGACCGGGTCGCCCGGTCCGGGTCCGCCTGCGGCATCGGTCGTGCGACCGATGCCGGAAGGTCCCTCCCCGGGGGGACGCGCGGTCGAGCGGGGGCGAACTACCGTCTGTCCGTGGAACACAGCCGACCGCCCCTCACCCAGCGCCTGACCCTGCGTCACCTGGTCGCGCTGGACGCGATCGCCGCCGTCTTCGTCACGGTCGTGGTCAGCCCGGACCCGCGGCGTCTGGACGAACGCGGCCTGCCGCCGGCGCTGTTCGTCCCGGTCGTGATCGCGCTGGCCGCGGCCGTGTTGGTGCGCCGACCGGCTCCGCTGCCGGCCTTCGGGCTCTGCTGCGTGGGATACGCGACCATGGCCACGCACGGCTACGCGAAGTCGCCGCTGATCCCGCTGATCTTCGTGATCTACACGGTGGGCCTGACCCAACCACCGCGGCGATCGGGCGTGCTGGTGGGCACGGCGGCGCTGATGGTGGGCATCGCCCCGCGCCTGGCCGGGTCCGACGAGTCGACCTGGTCCTACCTGACCGGCTGGCTGCCGGCGGAGATCGGGCCGCTGCTGGCCTTCTGGGTGATCGGGGTGACCGTGGGCAAACAACGGGCGTACAACGCGGGCCTGCGCGAGCAGGCCGAACGACGGGCCCGGGCACAGGCGGAGCAGGCACGCCGCACGCTGATCGAGGAGCGGCTGCGGATCGCCCGGGAGATGCACGACGTGGTCGCGCACAGCATGAGCGTGATCGCGGTGCAGGCCGGCGTCGGCCACCACGTGAGCGGCAACCGACCGGACGAGGCGGCCAAGGCGCTCGCCGCGATCGAGACCACCAGCCGCTCGGCACTGCGCGAACTGCGGGCGCTGCTCGGTGTGTTGCGCGAGGAGAAGGCGCCGGCCGACGACCCGTCGACCTTCCACGCGGCGCCCGGTCTCGCCGACGTGCCGGCTCTGGTGGAGAAGACCGGCCGGGCCGGCCTGCGGGTCGCGGTCCGAGTCGAGGGCACCCCGCGCGAGTTGCCCGCCGGGATGGACCGCGCCGCGTACCGGATCATCCAGGAGGCCCTGACCAACGTGGTCAAGCATGCCGGGACCGAGTGCGGCGACGTGCGCATCCACTACGGCGCCGGCGACGTGCGGATCGAGATCACCGACGAGGGTGTCGGCCCGATCGCCGACCTGCCGGGACCGGCCGTGGGCCACGGCCTGGTGGGCATGCGCGAGCGGGTCGCGCTCTACGACGGCGAGTTCCAGGCCGGCCCGGGCATCCGGGGCGGATTCCGGGTGGTCGCCCGGCTGCCGCTGGGGGCGGGCGGATGAACATCCGGGTGTTGGTCGCCGACGACCAGGCGCTGGTCCGGGCGGGC
>NZ_JBHZAV010000053.1:0-56206 GCF_042754445.1 Embleya sp. NPDC059213 | reverse complement strand
ACCCCCGCCCCCCCCACGACCGGCGTACACGACGGCGCCCGCGCCCCCCGGTACACGGGGGGCGGCGCGGGCGCCGTCGTCGATCGGGGGGCGACACCGCCCCGGCCCGATCAGGGCTCGAACTTGTACCCGAGGCCACGCACCGTGACCAGGTAGCGCGGGGCGCCCGGGTCCGGCTCGATCTTGGCGCGCAGCCGCTTCACGTGCACGTCCAGCGTCTTGGTGTCGCCGACGTAGCCGACACCCCACACCCGGTCGATCAGTTGCATCCGGGTGAGCACCCGGCCCGCGTTGCGCAGCAACACTTCGAGCAGGTCGAACTCCTTGAGCGGGAGATCGATCCGCCGACCCTCCACGGTGACCCGATGCGCCTCCACGTCGAGTCGCACCGGCCCGGCCTCGATCGCCCGGGGCTCGTCGGTGGGTTCGCCGCCCTGGCGCCGCAGCACGGCGCGGATCCGGGCGATCAACTCGCGGGTGGAATACGGCTTGGTGACGTAGTCGTCGGCACCGATCTCCAGGCCGACGACCTTGTCCACCTCGCTGTCCTTGGCCGTCACCATGATGACCGGCACATTGGACTTGGCCCTGAGCCCGCGGAACACCTCGGTGCCGGGCAGGCCGGGCAACAT
This sequence comes from Embleya sp. NPDC059213, assembly GCF_042754445.1. Taxonomy (NCBI): domain Bacteria; kingdom Bacillati; phylum Actinomycetota; class Actinomycetes; order Kitasatosporales; family Streptomycetaceae; genus Embleya; species Embleya sp. NPDC059213. The sequence continues at coordinate 55,574 of NZ_JBHZAV010000053.1, read as the reverse complement.
CAGGTCGAGCAGCACCAGATCGGCGCCGCCTTGGTCGAACAGCTCCAGGGCCTCGGGTCCGGTGGCGGCGACGGCCACCTCGAAGCCTTCCTTGCGAAGCATGTACGACAGCGCGTCGCTGAAGGACTCTTCATCTTCGACGACGAGCACACGGGTCATCGGGAAGCCTCCATGGATGGGGTGGTCGATGTGATCGACATCGATTGAGAGGTACTGGACTTGAAGGGCAGCACCAGGGTGAAGGTGGATCCCACACCCTCCAGGCTGCGCACGGTTACCTCTCCCCCGTGGCCCGCCGCGATGTGCTTGACGATGGACAGGCCCAAGCCGGTACCGCCGGTGGCCCGCGAACGGGCCGGATCGACGCGGTAGAACCGCTCGAAAATACGATCCAGGTCGCGCTGGGGAATGCCCAGCCCCTGGTCGGAAACGGTGATGACGGCCATCCGCGCCTCGGCTCTGACCTCGATGTCGACCCTGGTCCGCGCGGGCGAATAGTTGACCGCGTTCTCGACCAGGTTGCCCAGTGCCATCACCAGTTGATTGTGGTCTCCCGGCACGATCAGATCACGATCGCCGCCGATCGCCAAGGTGATCTGCTTGGATTCGGCGGCCTGTCGGCAGCGGTCGGCCGCCTCGGCCGCCAGCTCGTCGAGCGGCACCGGACCCACGTGGTGCAGCGGATGATCGTTCTGCACCCGGGACAGGTCGATCAGCTCCTGCACCAGATTGGTCAGCCGGGCCGACTCGATCTGCATGCGGCCCGCGAAGCGGATGATCGCCTCCGGGTCGTCGCTGGCGTCCATGACCGCCTCGGCCAACAGCGACAGCGCACCGACCGGGGTCTTGAGCTCGTGGCTCACGTTGGCCACGAAGTCGCGCCGCACCGCGTCCACCCGCCGGGCCTCGGTCCGGTCCTCGACCAGCAGCAGCACCAGCCGCGATCCCAGCGGGGCGACCCGGGCGGACACCTCGAATTCGTGCGCCTCGCCGTCGGCACGGGCCAACAACAGGTCCCGTTGTCTTATCTCGCCGTCGCGTCTGGTCTCCTTCGCCATCGCGAGCAGATCGTCGGGCACCAGTTGGTCACCGCGGACCAGGCCGAATTTGTAGGCGGCCGAGCTCGCCTTCACCACGGTGTCGAACTCGTCCAGGACCACCGCCGAGGAGCGCAGCACCGACAACACGGTGGCCACGCCGGGCGGCAACGACGGGGCCGCGGCGGGTGCCGCGGCCGTGCCTCTGCCCTGGGCGCGCTCACTCCAGCGGAAGGCCAGGGTGCCGGCCACACCCACGGCCAATCCGGATACAGCGGCCAAAGCGGCAGCAGCAACGTTCACGTCCACATGTTCCAGGGTAGAGCTGCTCCGAACGGGTGAAACCGTCCAGAGGGTCCATCGTGCAGATCTTCATGTGTCGTTCATCCGTGCGCCACGCCTGTCACCGGTGATCGTTCGGAGGCCGTCATGCCCGACCCGCAGACCCCGCCCCAGCCGCAGGCCCCCACACCGGGCTGCAACTGCCCGTCCAGCTGCGGCTGCGGCTGTAAGTCCGGTTCCGCGTGCAATTGCGGGGGCAGTTGCGGTCGCTGAACCGGCGCTCGGGCCCACAGCCCGGCGCGTGCGGGGCGCCCGACCCCTTCCGTGACAGGTGGGCGCCCCGTACGAAGCCGACGGGTTGTTCACCCGATGTTCGGGTCTACTTGCGGCCCTGGTTCTTGACCGCCTCGATCGCGGCCGCCGCGGCCTCCGGGTCGAGGTAGCGCCCGCCCGGGGTGAGCGGGCGCAGGTGCGCGTCCAGCTCGTACAGCAGCGGGATGCCGGTGGGGATGTTCAGGCCCGCGATGTCCGCGTCCGAGATCTTGTCCAGGTGCTTGACCAGCGCGCGCAGCGAGTTGCCGTGCGCGGCGACCAGCACGGTGTCGCCACCGAGCAGATCCGGCACGATCGCGTCGTACCAGTACGGGAGCATGCGCTCGACGACGTCCTTGAGGCACTCGGTGCGCGGCCGGATCTCCTCCGGCAGCGACGCGTACCGGCGGTCGGCGAACTGCGAGTACTCGTCGTCGTCGGCGAGCGGCGGCGGCGGGGTGTCGTAGGAGCGGCGCCAGAGCATGAACTGCTCCTCGCCGAATTCCGCCAGGGTCTGCTTCTTGTCCTTGCCCTGGAGGGCGCCGTAGTGACGCTCGTTGAGCCGCCACGAGCGACGCACGGGCAGCCAGTTCAGGTCGGCCACGTCCAGCGCGAGCTGGGCGGTGCGGATCGCGCGGCGCTGGAGCGAGGTGTGCAGAACGTCCGGCAGCACGCCCGCGTCGAGCAGCAACTGCCCGCCGCGCGCGGCCTCCTTCTCACCCTTCTCGGTCAGGTCGACGTCGACCCAGCCGGTGAAGAGGTTCTTGGCGTTCCATTCGCTTTCGCCGTGGCGCAGAAGTACCAATTTGTACGGAGCATCAGCCATGGCAAGGAGCGTAATCCACCGGTGCGGCAGGCTATTGCCCGCGGTTCTCCGGGGCCGCGAAGCGGGCGAACGCCTCCAGATTGCGCAACGATTCACCGCGTTCGACGCGCCAGTCCCATTCGCGGCGGATCGAGGTGGCGAAGCCGATCTCCAGGAGGGTGTTGAAGCTGTCGTCGGCGGCCTGGAGCACGACGCCCAGGAGCCGGTCGACCTCGTCGGCGCCGACCGCGGCCAGCGGCAGCCGGCCGTTCAGGTAGACGTCGCCGAGCTTGTCGACGGCGAAGGCCACGCCGTACATCCGCACGTTGCGCTCCAGGAGCCAGCGGTAGAAGGCCGCGTGGTTCTCGTCCGCGTGCCGGACCACGAACGCGCTCAGCGCCAGGGTGTGCGCGCCCACGGTGAGGGCGAGCGCCGTCTTGAGCTTGCGGGTCCCGGGCAGCACCGCGACGAACGTGTTCGGCGCGGACTGCTCCCATTCGATGCCGGCGTCCCGCAGGGCCGCGCGGACGGTTTCCGCGGCCCGATCCTGTTCGGCTCCCACGATCCACCCATTCGTCTCGACACCCGGACCCGGTCCGGCGAACCGGACACGCCTCGACGCTACTGCCCGCCCACGACCCGTCCACGCGGGGCCGCGGCGCGAGCCAGCGTGTCGGCGTAGACCTCGGCCATCGAGGCCGCCGCCGAGGACCAGCCGAACGCCGCCGCGTGCCGGACCGCGCCGTCGGAGTAGTCCTCGCGCAACCGGGGGGCACGGATCAGGTCGCGCAGGGCCAGGCCGTAGTCCACCGGGTTGTGCCCGCGCACCAGGGTGCCGGAGACACCGTCGCGTACGGCGGTGGGCAGGCCGCCGACCGCCGCCGCGACCACGGGGGTGCCGCAGGCCTGGGCCTCGATGGCCACCAGACCGAAGGATTCGTTGTAGGAGGGCACCACCGCGACGGTGGCCGCGCGGTACCAGTCCGCCAGCACGTCCTGGCGGACCGGCCGCTGGAATCGGACCACGTCGTGGATGCCCAGCGTCGCGGCCAGCTTGTGCAGGTGCTCCGGCGCCGCCATGCCGTTGCCGCTGGGCCCGCCGACCACCGCGACCACGAGCGAGTCGCGCAGCGTGGGGTCGGCCTGCAACAGGTGGGCGATCGCGTACAGCAGCACGTCGGGGGCCTTGAGCGGCTGGATGCGTCCGGCGAACAGGATCACCGTGGCGTCCACCGGCACGCCCAGCCGGCGGCGCGCGTCGGCCATGTCACCGGGACGGAAGGTCTCCAGGTCCACGCCGGGGTTGACCACCGCGACCTGTTCGGGGGCCGCGTCGTAGAGGTCGATCAGTTGATCGGCCTCCTCGATCGTGTTGGCCACCAGCCGGTCGGCCGCCTCGACCACCTGGGACTCGCCGATCACCCGAGCCCGCGGCTCGGGGGCGTCGCCGCCGGCCAGCGAGGCGTTCTTGACCTTGGCCATCGTGTGCATGGTGTGCACGAGCGGCACGCCCCAGCGTTCCTTGGCCAGCCAGCCGACCTGGCCGGAAAGCCAGTAGTGCGAGTGCACCAGGTCGTAGTGCCCCGGGTCGCGCATCGCCTCGGTGCGCAGCACCCCGGAGGTGAACGCGCAGAGCTGGGCCGGCAGGTCCTCCTTGGACAGACCCTCGTACGGCCCGGCGGTCACGTGTCGGACCAGGACTCCCGGTGCCATCTCGACCACCGGCGGCAGGTCGCTGCCGGTGGCTCGGGTGAATATCTCCACCTCGATGCCGAGCGCGGCCAGCCGCTTGCTCAGTTCGACGATGTAGACGTTCATGCCACCGGCGTCGCCGGTGCCGGGTTGGTGCAGCGGGGAGGTGTGAACGCTCAGCGTCGCGATTCGACGAGGTGCCCCCCGGCGCGCTCCCAATGTGATCGCGCGCTGGACGTGGTGGCTCACTCGTTGACCTCCCAGGCCGGCCCCGTGTCGTGTTGTCGTCCGGTGTACAGAGCTACCACGTGTACACAGAGCTACTAGTCGTGCAGAGCTATTACCGATCGTGGACCGCCCGTCGCCTTCCTCGCGGCCCAACTCAAGAACCAACCCATCGGGGTCGGAGGGGATTCCCCGGCAAAGTGTGATCCGGACCGCTCGCGGGGGCGCGCGGGGGCCTTCCTCTACCCTGCGGGCATGGGTACGCGCGGTACGTCGGAATCGGGCACCCCGGGTGCGGGCGTCCGAGCCGCATCCCGGACGCGGCCCAGCGGGGTGATCACCCGAGGCACCACCAACGCGAATCGGCTGCGCCGGGTGGATCGGTGGTTGACCGGGGTGCACGGGGGGTTGTTGCGCGACGCGGCCGATCCGCTGGTGGTCGACGTCGGCTACGGCGCGTCGCCGGTGACCACGCTCGAAATGTTCCGCCGGTTGCGCACGGTGCGCGCCGACGTCGCGGTGGTGGGGTTCGAGATCGATCCGGAGCGGGTGGCCGCGGCGCTGCCGCATGCCGAGGACGGGTTGCGCTTCGCTCGCGGCGGCTTCGAGGTGCCGCTGCCGGCCGGCCGTTCGGCGACCGCGATCCGGGCGTTCAACGTGCTCCGGCAGTACGACGAGGACGCGGTGCCGGCGGCCTGGGCCCGGATGTGTGCGCGGCTGGCCCCGGCGGGGGTGCTCGTCGAGGGCACCTGTGACGAGTTGGGTCGGCGCGCGGTGTGGCTGGGCATCGGGTCGGACGCGCGCCCGCGCACGGTCACCTTCGCCACCCGGCTGGCCGGCTTCGAACGGCCGTCCGAGCTGGCCGAGCGGCTGCCCAAGGCGTTGATCCACCGCAACGTGCCGGGCGAGCCGGTGCACGCGTTCCTGGCCGCGTTCGACCGGGCCTGGGATCTGCACGCGCCGCTGGCCGCGTTCGGCGCCCGGCAGCGCTGGCTCGCGGCGATCGAGACCCTGGCCCGGGACTGGCCGGTGTGCGACCGGCCGGGGCGGCGGCGGCAGGGCGAGGTGACCGTGGCGTGGTCCGCGGTGGCTCCGCGGCGGGCCGACATATCAATCGGCGCTGTTGATACATTCCGGTGACTCGTGTCCGATCCGGAACGGCACATGAAATCTTGAGCACACCGCGTTCACTTGACCGCGGTTCGGCTCGGCGTGTCGTCCGTTAATAGCTTGATTCGTCCGTTCCGATAACCGGACGATCACGAATTCTCCCCTGCCCATCGTCGCCGGAACATGCAAGGATCCGACGCTGAGTCGGTCCTTGGGAACTGCCGTCCCGAGAACACCGGTTCCGGTTCGAATCGACGTCGTCGGATGGAATCGGCCCATACGTCGCAGGCGAGCATCGAGTTCCGAAAGGGCGAAAGCATGGTGAAACTCGGGGGCCGAATCGGTCTGCGAACCCGGGCTGTGACCGCCTGCGGCGTGGCCCTGTTGTGTGCGGCCCTGTTCGCCGGCAACGCGTGGGCGGACCCGGGCGTCCCGCCCGCACCGCCCGTGCCGCCGGCCGCCAACACCGCGATCACGTCCGTGCAGGACCTGTTGGCCGCCCAGGCCCGGGTGCAGGAGTTGTACCGCCAGGCCGAGCAGGCCACCGAGCGCTTCAACGCCACCACCGAACAACTCGGTCGCACCCAGGTCAAGGTCAACGACGTGAACGCGGGCGTGGTGTGGGCCCGGCAGAACGTCGAGAAGGCCAAGGACGACCTGGGCCGGCTGGCCCGGCTGCAGTACACCACCCGCGGCATGGACCCGCTGCTCACCCTGATGTTGTCCGCGGACCCGCAGAACTTCCTGCGCGACGCGCCCGCGTACGAGCACATCTCGCAGACGCAGTTGGACACCATCACCCGGGCCAAGCAGGCCGAACTCCAGCTCACCGCGATGCAAAAGAGCGCGGACACCCAGCTCGCCGAGAGCCGTCGGCTGGAGCAGGAGGCCGCCGCCACCCGGACCGACATCCAGAACCGGATCACCGAGGCCGAGAAGATCCTGGCGGGCCTGACCCCCGAGCAACTCGCCGAACTGGCCCGGATGGAGGCGCTGTCCGCGGAGGCCGGCCAGGCCCAACTCAACACCCTGATCGGCAAGCCGGACCAACAGACCACCGCCAAGGCCGCGTTGGCCATCGCGTTCGCGATCGACAAGATCGGCAAGCCCTACATCTGGGGCGGCGTGGGGCCCGTGGGCTACGACTGCTCCGGTCTGACCTCGAAGGCGTGGGCGTTCGCGGGCGTGCCGATCCGCCGCACCTCCCAGGAGCAGTGGGCCTCACTGCCGCGCGTGGCGGTCGCCGACATGCGCCCGGGCGACCTGATCGTCTACTACTCCGACGCCAGCCACATCGGCATGTACCTGGGCAACGGCAAGATCGTGCACGCGCCGCGGCCGGGCCGCACGATCACCGTGGCCAACGCCGGCTCGATGCCGATCCTGGGCGTGGTGCGTCCCGACGCGGGAGCGGGCACGGTGAACGCCCCGGCGATCCCCAACGTCCCGACCCCGCCGGTGACTCCCAAGCCGCCGGTGACCAAGCCCCCGGTCACCACGCCACCGGTGACCACGCCGCCCGTGACGACCCCGCCGGTGACCACGGCGCCGACCACCGAGCCGCCCAGCACGCCGCCGCCGAGTTCGAAGCCGCCCACCTCGACGCCGCCGTCGACCGGCACGCCGAACAACTCGACGTCGGGCTCCCCCTCGGGCAGTGCCAAGGCGAGCTCGACCGGCACCTGACGAGATCCGGACGCACGGGTGGGCCGGGCCTTCGGGTCCGGCCCACCCGTACGCCCGGGACCTACGGCGCCGCGACCGCCTGCTCGAACGCGACGTATGCCCGCGCCTCGAACAACACGAACCGCACCTCCGCCGCCCCGGACGGCGTCGCCCGCACGGTCTCGACCGCGATCCGCGCCGCGTCCTCCAGCGGCCAGCCGTAGGCACCCGCCGAGATCGCCGGAAACGCCACCGAGGTCGCGCCGAGGTCGTCCGCCACCCGCAGCGCCTCGCGGTAGCAGGACGCCAACAGCGCCGACCGGTCCTCGGTGTGGCTGTACACCGGACCCACCGTGTGCACGACCCACCGTGCCGGGAGCCGGCCCGCGGTGGTGGCCACCGCGGCGCCCGTCTTCAGGCCGCGGCCCAGTTCGGCCGCGCGCAGCGCCCGACACTCGGCCAGGATCTCCGGACCACCCTTGCGGTGGATCGCGCCGTCGACCCCGCCACCGCCCATCAGGGACGAATTCGCCGCGTTCACGATCGCGTCCACGTGCTGTTCGGTGATGTCGCCGCGGACCAACGTCATGCGTGTCATGGACGGCAGCCTGCCGGTCCGGACGTGGCGCGCCCACCGCATTTGCCGGCACAGTGGCCGGATGTCCGTGGCCCGAGGAGAAGGGGACCTATCCGCGGAGCTGCTCGATCGTGTGGACGCACTGTGCGAGTGGATGGCCGCGGTACGCACCCACGCACACGGCGAACTGATCGGCCGAGTGTCCCCGTCCCAACTGCGGGCCCTGCTCGTGATCGCCGGCCACGACGGCATCAACCTGAACATGTTGGCCGCCCGACTGCGGGCCATCCCGTCCTCGGCGAGCCGGTTGTGCGACCGCTTGGAGGGGGCCGGACTGCTGGTGCGCGAACTGAGCGCGACCGACCGCCGCGAGGTGGTGCTGCGGCTGGCGCCCGACGGGGTCGAGTTCGTGGCGGAGCTGCGCTCGGCTCGACGACAGGCCCTGGCCAAAGTCCTGATACATCTGGAGGCGGACGAGTTGGACTCGCTCGTGCGATCCCTGGCCGTACTGCGCGACGCGGCGCACCGAGCCCGCGGCCGGGACTAGGCCCTGTTCGGCGGATCGGGGTGGGGACGCGCGGCGTACGGTTACCCGCTCGCGCCCGGCCACGCTATCGTCCTTTTTCGATTGCCTAACGACAACGATTCGTGCGGCGACATCAATCCCGGAGGTGGTGGCGTGCGCCCCGCGTACGGCGAGGGCGGAGCGGTCGAACGGACCGGCTACCGCGCGGTACCGATGCCCGCCGCCCCGGTACCGGACCAGGCCGCCGCGCATCCGCTGCGTGTCCTGCTCATCGAGGACGACGCGGGGGACGCCTTCCTGGTCGAGGAACTGCTCGCCGACTCGCCGGATCCGATGGAGATCGTCTGGGCCCGGTCGATGGCCGAGGCCATGGTCAAGCTCGGCGAGGACATCGGCTGTGTCCTGCTGGATCTGGGCCTGCCCGACGCCGAGGGCCTCAACGGGCTGCACCGGCTGCTGCTGTTCGCGCCGCGCACCGCGGTGATCGTGCTCACCGGCCTGTCCGACGCCCATCGCGGCTCGGCCGCGGTGGCCGCCGGCGCCCAGGACTACCTGGTCAAGCAGGAGATCGACGGCTCGTTGTTGTCCCGGGCGATCCGCTACGCCCTGGAGCGCAAGCGAGCCGACGAGTCACAGCGCCGGCTGGTCGAGTCGGAGCTGCGCGCGCAGGAGAACGCGCGCCTGGAGCGCGGGCTGCTGCCCGCCCCGATCCTGCGCGACCCCTCGCTGGACTTCCGGGCGCGCTATCGCCCCGGGCGACAACGCGCGCTGCTCGGCGGAGACCTCTACGACGCGGTGCAGACCGCCGACGGGCGCGTGCACGTGATGATCGGCGACGTCTGCGGCCACGGCCCGGACGAGGCCGCCCTGGGGGTCAACCTGCGGATCGCCTGGCGCTCGCTGATCTTCGCCGGCCTCACCGGCGGCGAGCTGCTCACCACGCTGGAGCGGATCTTCGAGCACGAGCGACGTTCGGACGAGATGTTCGCCACGTTGTGCATGACCATCATCGAGCCCGACCGGCGGCGCGGCCAGGTCTACCTCGCGGGCCATCCGGCCCCGCTCCTGCTCACGCCCAAGGGCATCGCGCCGCTGTCGGAGAGCGCCACCGGCCCCGCGCTGGGCCTGTTCCCGGACGGCCGGTGGAGCTACGAGTCGATAGAGCTGGGCACGGACTGGTCGCTGCTCCTGTACACCGACGGGTTGATCGAGGGCCGGATCGGCCCGGGCCCGGAGCGGCTGGGCACCGACGGCCTGTTGCCGCTGATCGGCCGGCTGCTGGCGGCCGGTCGTTTCGGCTACGACCTGATCGATTCGGCGGTCGCCGCGGTGGAAGACCTGCACGGGGGCAGTCTCAACGACGACGTGGCGGTGTTGCTGCTGCGGCACGACCCGGATCGCCCGCTGTGCGGCGTGCCGGGTGGACAGCCGGTGTTGCCGGGCCAGACGACGGGTGAGGACGGTACGGCGTGAGCGAGCACCGGACGCGGGGGCGCCAGGGCGGACCACGCATGCGCCAGGTCGTCGGCCTGGGCCTGGGCCTGCTCGCGCTGGTGATCGTGATCTCCGCGGTGGTCGGCGCGCTGGCGATATCCCGGTTGAACGACTCGCGGCACACCGTGCTCGACCGCCTGGAACCGGCCGCCAACGCCGCGCTGCGGCTGGAGAACGCGCTGATCGACCAGGAGACCGGCGTCCGGGGCTGGATCATCAGCGGCGACCCGAGCTTCCGCGAGCCGTACACGCAGGCCCGGGTCGAGGAGGACCGGGCGTACGCGAGCCTGGAGCGGCTGCTGCCGAACTCGGCCGAGGGAGAGCGGTTGCGCGCCGACCTGGCCGAGGTCAAGGCCCGGGCCGGGGCCTGGCGCGCGGCCTACGCGGAACCGGTCATCGCCAACCGCACCGCCACCGCCGCGGGCTCGTCGCCGGATCAGGGCAAGGCCCTGTTCGACGCGGTGCGTGAGGCGACCGCCGCCCAGCAGGCCGACCTGGGCCGCGAGCGGGCCCAGGCCCGGGACGAACTCTCCGACGACGCGACCATGTTGACCGCGACGCTGATCACCGTGGCGACGCTGTTCGCCGGGCTGGTGGTGCTGATAGCGCTGCTGTTCCGGCGCATGGTCACCCGGCCGCTGGAACATCTGGGCGAGCAGGTCCGCCAGGTCACCGAGGGTCGGTACGGCCAGGCGCTGACCGGCCGGGGCCCGGCCGAGATCATCGACCTGGCCCACGACGTGAACTCGATGCGCGAACGCATCGTGGAGGAGTTGCACAGCACCGAGGCGGCCCGGGTGCTGATCGACGAGCAGGCGGAGGATCTGCGCCGCTCCAACGCGGAGTTGGAACAGTTCGCCTATGTCGCCTCGCACGACCTGCAGGAGCCGCTGCGCAAGGTGGCCAGCTTCTGCCAGCTCCTGGAGAAGCGCTACCGAGGCCAACTGGACGAGCGCGCCGACCAGTACATCGCCTTCGCGGTGGACGGCGCCAAGCGCATGCAGACGCTGATCAACGACCTGCTCGCGTTCTCCCGGGTGGGCCGGTTGGACACCGAGCAGGGCGACGTCGACCTGCGGGAGTGCCTGGAGCACGCGTTGCAGGCGCTGGCCGTCGCACGCGAGGAGAGCGACGCGCGGATCACCGCGGACCCGCTGCCCACGGTGCCGGGCGACGGCCTGCTGCTGGGCCAGTTGGTCCAGAACCTGGTCGGCAACGCGATCAAGTTCCACGCCGAGGACGCGCCGCGCGTACATCTGGGCGCCCGTTGGGACGGCGAGCAGTGGGAGTTCTCCTGCGTCGACAACGGCATCGGGATCGAACCGCAGTACGCCGAGCGCATCTTCGTGATCTTCCAGCGGTTGCACCCCAAGGACGCCTACGGTGGCACCGGCATCGGCCTGGCGATGTGCAAGAAGATCGTCGAGTATCACGGTGGCCGGATCTGGCTGGACGCCGAGGGCACCGACGGCACCACGATCCGCTGGACCCTGCCCGGCCCGCCGCCCGATGCACCCCCGGGGCCGCGCGTATTGGCCCCGGCCCCGGAGGTACCGGAGCGCAGCCGGGATTCGCAACCGAACACGTCCGAACCGCAGTCCCAGGGACCGGCGGAAGAAGAAGCGGTACGAGGGAGCAACGCATGACCCACCCCGTCGCGGGAGCCATCGAGGTCTTGTTGGTCGAGGACGACCCGGGCGACGTGCTGATGACGCGCGAGGCGTTCGAGGACAACAAGGTCCGCAATTCGCTGCACGTGGTCAGCGACGGGGTCGAGGCGGTGGCGTTCCTGCGACGCGAGGGCGAGTACGCCGACGCGCCGCGCCCGGACCTGATCCTGTTGGACCTCAACCTGCCGCGCAAGGACGGCCGGGAGGTGCTGGAGGAGATCAAGGCGGACGAGGACCTGCGCCGGATCCCGGTGGTCGTGTTGACCACGTCCGAGGCCGAGGAGGACGTGCTGCGCAGCTACCACCTGCACGCGAACGCCTATGTCACCAAGCCGGTGGACTTCGAGCAGTTCATCAACGTGGTGCGGCACATCGACGAGTTCTTCGTCTCGGTGGTCAAGCTGCCGACCCGCTGAGCGCGCCGGGGCGGGTCACCAGGGGCCGTACGGTCCCATGTTGCGCCCGCCACCGCGACGGCCGGCGACGTCCTTGAGCGCGGGCCGCACGTCGACGAGGTAGACGATCGCCGCGACCAGGCCGGCGAGCATCAGGATCAGCCCCAGACCGATGGGCAGCACGTCGACCACGACCGCGATGCCGAGCACGATCAGCCAGAAGGACTTCTTCTTCTTGTCCGCGGCGCGGTACGCGTCCTCGCGCCGGAAGGCGGCGTCGAACAGGCAGAACACCTTGAGCAGCAGGATGCCGAGGAAGAGCCAGGTGAGCACCTGGTCGAACTTGGCCGTCAGCAGACCATCGGCCATGGCCAGTTCCATCGGTCCTCCTCTGCGCGGCCGCCGGGTGCCGCCACGTCGTGCGGGATTCCAGTCTGGCACGTCGGGTGCCACCTCGGGGGTTGCCGAGGCGGCACCCGGTGGATCGGTGTGCCCGGGGTCAGGCGTTCGCGCCGGCGGCCGGCTTGCCGGCGGAGTCGCCGACCTTGCGGGCGGCCTGCTCGACGGCGTCCGCCGCGGCGCCCGCGGCCTTGCCGGCGGCGGTGGCGGCGGACTTCGCCTGGGTCCGGGCGTTGGCGACGCCGCGCTTGGCCGCGGTCGTGGTGCCCTTGGCCTTGCCCTCGGTGGTGCGCACGGCCGCCTTGGCCTGCTTGGTGCTCTCCTGCCGGTCGACCCGCTTGACCAGTTTCTCGCCGCGGGCCGCCAGGTCGCCGTAGAGCTCCTTGGCCCGGTCCACCTGGGACTTGGCGAAGGTCTGGGTGCGGTCGGGCAGCGTCTGGAGGCGCTCGCGCAGCACCTTGGGGTCGGTGGTGACCTCGGCTCGGAAGCGGTCGGGCAGCTCCCGCAGCTTCTCCACCATCAGGTCGCCGGCACCGGCGACGGCGTACAGCGGGGTGCTGTCGGTCAAGGTCTTCTTCAGATCCGTGGCGATTGCCATGGTGTTCGGTTCCTAACTGCTGGAGATCGAGGTGTCGGTGGTGGCCCGGCCGGCCCTGCCGTTCTCGGTTTCGTCGGCGGCGCCCGGTTCGTCCCGCACGGCGCCGTCCTGTGCGTTCTCCTTGCGGAATGCCTCGTAGATCTCGATGAGGACCCGCTTCTGCCGGTCGTTGATCGCCGGGTCCGCCATGATCGCGGTGCGCACCTCACGGTCACCCTCCTCGCGTTCGTCGAGGATGCCCGCCTGTACGTAGAGCGTCTCGGCCGAGATCCGAAGCGCCTTGGCGATCTGTTGCAGAATCTCCGCGCTCGGCCGCCGCAAACCACGCTCGATCTGACTCAGATAGGGGTTCGAAACCCCGGCCGCCTCGGCGAGTTGCCGAAGCGAATATTGCGCGTTGCGGCGTTGCTCCCGGATGTACTCACCCAGCGAGCCGACGTTCAGACCAGCCATGGCCCCAGCATGCACACACCATGCTTGCTATTGCAAGCACCCTGCTTGCAGTCGTATGCCTCACGGAGGCGTGTCCCGCGCCGAAGGGCTCATCGGCCCGACAGCAGGTCTTCCACCTTCGCCTCGCCCTCGCGGTAGCGACGGGTGATCTCGGCGGCGCAGTCGTCGGCGGTGCGCTGCAGGCGATGCCGACGCGAGGACACCTCCTGCTCGTGGGTGCCGAGCTTGTCCAACGCCTCGCCCAGCTCCGCGTCGGTGTGCGCGGCCAGGTCGGACAGGCCCACGTCGGCGAGCAGTTGCTCGATCCAGCTCCGGTAGCGATCGGTGCGCGGCGGCTGGACGTTGACGTGTCGCGCGCCGCGGGTGGGCGGTCTGGACTCGGACAGGATCTCGGGCAGCCTGCCCACCACCGGCGAGGTCGGCTCGGCGCCGTCCCGGCCGGACCGACGGGCCAGCTCCGCACGCAGGATGTCGATCCGGCCCTGGAGCAGTCTCCGCAGATAGGACAGATCGTTCTCCTCGCGCTGGGCGTCCCGCATGAGTTCGCGAACCCGACTCAGCGTGAGTGCGCGGATGGCCTCCGGGGCCACTCCGTCGGGAAGATCCACCATGAGACGCATCGTGTCATGTCGGACAGACCACCGCGTGCCAATGCGGGGGAAGGGGGTCCGGACGGGTGTGCAGAATGGGGCCATGCGTGCCGTCCTGCAGGTCGTGACCGAAGCATCCGTGACCGTCGAGGGGGAGGTGGTCGGCTCGATCGTGGGCCCCGGGCTGTGTGTCCTGGTCGGCGTCACGCACACCGACACCCCCGAGATCGCCCGCCGGCTGGCCGCCAAGTTGTGGAGCCTGCGCGTCCTGGACGGCGAGAAGTCCTGCTCGGACCTGTCCGCGCCGCTGCTGGTGATCAGCCAGTTCACCCTGTACGGCGACGCCCGCAAGGGTCGCCGACCCACCTGGAACGAGGCCGCGCCGGGGCCGGTCGCCGAACCCCTGGTGGCCGAGGTGGTCGCCGCGCTGCGCGCGCTCGGTGCCGACGTGGCCACCGGCGTGTTCGGCGCCGACATGAAGGTCGCCCTCGTCAACGACGGCCCGATGACCCTCGTCGTGGACATGTGACGCGTGGGTTCGAGAACACGCCCCGACACGCCGGGATTCACCGGTTCCGGGGGTTCTCCCCATGTTCCCCGGGCGAACGGGGAAGGAGAATGGGCGTCGGGTACACCGACCGAAGGGGTTGGACCATGTCGCACCGCGGGCCGTACATCGCGGCCGGGATCGTCGTCGCCATCATCGCGCTGATCGTGCTGCCTTCGTGGATCGCCTGGACCATCGTGGCGGTCGCGATCGGCCTGCCGGTCGTCGCCTACTTCACCCTGGACCGCTCGCAGCGGCGGCGCCTGCACCGCGTCCGCCGCCGCGAGATCCGCTAGAGCGGGTCCGGGATTCGGCCCGGGGCCGGGACGAACCGACCCGCGAGCCCCGGGGTCACGCGGGGACCACGATCTCCTGGGTCGCCGGCACCCCGCCGGCCAGGAGTTCGGCGTCCACCGCGGTGTTGCGCTTGATCAGCGCCAGCGCGATCGGGCCGAGTTCGTGATGGCGCACCGCGCTGGTGACGAAGCCGACCTGCCGGCCCGCCAGTTCGACCGGTGCGCCGTGCTCGGGCAGCTTCTCCGGGGTGCCGTCCAGGTGCAGGAAGACCAGCCGGCGCGGCGGTCGACCCAGGTTGTGCACCCGCGCGACCGTTTCCTGGCCGCGGTAGCAGCCCTTGTCCAGGTGCACCGCGGTGTCGATCAGGCCCAGCTCGTGCACGATCGTGCGGTGGTCGGTCTCCAGGCCCAGCCGAGGCCGGTGCGCGGCGATCCGCAGCGCCTCGTAGGCCCACATGCCGGCCGGGTTCGGGTGCTCGCGCCCGTACCGCTCCAGTCGCTCGCGCGGCAGGAACAGCTCGCGCCCGTACCCGGTGTCGCGCACCGGCACGTCCTTGGGCGGGTCGCCGCCGTCGCCCGCCTCGTGCACGATCGCGAAATCGGCGGACACGTCCGCGACCTCGACCCGCAACATGAAGCGCATCCGGTCCAGGAACTCGACCAGGGCCGGTGCCTCGCCGGGCTCCAGGTGGGCCAGGAACGCCTCGCCGTCGTCCACGCCGTACAGCGCGTGCTCGATGTGTCCGTGCGGGCTCAGCACGAGCGTCAGCGTCGCCTCGTGCGGCTTCAGCCCGGTCAGGTGCTGCGTGGTCAGCGAGTGCAACCAGCTCAGCCGGTCCGGACCGCTCACCCTGATCACGTCACGGTGCGAGAGGTCGACGAAACCCTCGCCGGCCTCCAGCCGACGTTGTTCGCGCAGGGGGTCGCCGTAGTGCGCGGCGACGCCGGCGTCGGGGGCTTCCGCGGCGACCGCGCCGGGCAGGGACAACAAAGGACTCGTGGGCATACCCCCACAGTACGAGACCGGCCGGCCGGCGCGGTTGCCGCAGCCTCAGGGAACCCGGGCGGCGGTGCACTCGGCACAGCGGCCGAAGATCGCGAAGTGCGCGAGGTCGATGTCGAACCCGTGCTCGGCGCGCAGCCGCTCGCCCATCGCGGCGGCGACCTCGGTGCCCACCTCGATCACCCGCCGACAGTCCCGACAGACCAGGTGCAGATGGCCGCCGACGTCCGCCGGATGGTAGGTCGGCGCGCCGTGGCCCAGGTGGGTGTGGGTGACGAGGTCGAGCTGTTCGAGCAGTTCGAGGGTGCGGTAGACCGTCGAGATGTTGATCCCGCCGGCGGTCTTGTGCACCTCGACCAGGATCTCGTCCGGCGTCGCGTGGCCCAGGGTGTTCACCGCTTCGAGGACGAGTTGGCGCTGCGGCGTGAGCCGGTAGCCCTTCTCCCGAAGTTCGTGCTTCCAGTCAGTGCTCACGCACGGAAGTTTACGAGTGTGGACCGGCCTCCGGGCGACCGCGCGCGGTCGCGTCCGGTTCGGCGCGCTCGTGCGCTATTCGGCCGCGAGGTCCGCGTCGACGCGCTTGAGCTGGGCGGAGACGTGGGCCTGGAGCGGCCGGCCCATGGCGGCCATGTCGTACGCGTACATCAACTCGCCCTTGACCAGGCCGTACAGCCGGTGTCCGGCGGTGTACTCCTTCGCGTCCGCGGTGCGCGCGACCACGTCGGTGCGCATCTCCAGCCGCGGGCCGTCCACCTTGCCGAGCCAGATCTCCACGATCCCGGTGGGGTGGGCGAGCGTCACGTCGATCGAGCCGTCCAGCTTCGAGCGCCAGAAGCCGGTCTCGGTGGCCAGCGGACGCACCCGCTCACCCGCGTCGTCGAGCAGCCAGGTGCGCGACGTGTAGGTGAGGAACGGCTTGTTCGCGATGTAGCCGAAGGTGACCTGCTGGCCGAAGCGGAACGCCTCGATGGTCGGGTAGTCGCCGACACCGGCGCCTTCCCAGGTGCCGAGCAGGAACGCGAGCGGGACGGCGTCGAAGTGCAGGTCGTCCGGGATTTCGATCATGGTGGGGCAGCCGCTTCCGGGGTCGGGTACGGCGGATCAGCCTACCGGGCCCGCGCTCAGTTCTGGCCCTTGTACAGCTTGGACACGGTCAGCGCGGCGAACCACGCGACGAGGACGCCGACCAAGGCCATCATGGCAATGAAGAAGATGTGCATCGCCCGGGTGCTCCTCATGCTTCGTACGCGGTGGGCCAGGTCGACCTGGCCGGGTGCCAAACGGCCTCAGTGTATAGGCTGCGGGCCGTGAAGCGATCTCTCGTGGTCAAGGTCACCGCAGGTCAGGACGCGCCGGAGCGTTGCTCCCAGGCGTTCACGGTGGCGTCGGTGGCGCTCGCGTCGGGCGTGGACGTATCGCTGTGGCTCACCGGCGAGTCGTCCTGGTTCGCGCTGCCCGGGCGCGCCGCCGAGTTCGAACTGCCGCATGCCGCGCCGCTGCCGGATCTGCTCGACGCGCTGATCGCGGGCGGGCGGGTGACTCTGTGCACGCAGTGCGCGGCACGCCGGGAAATCACCGGCGACGACGTACTGCCCGGGATCCGGATCGCCGGTGCCCAGGTGTTCGTCCAGGAAGCGCTCGCGGACGGCGCCCAGGCGCTGGTCTACTGAGCGTTCGCCGGGGCGGACCGGGGGTCAGTGGCTGATCCCGGAGATGTTCAGGCCGATCACGCCGAGCAGGACCAGGCCGATCGAGATCAGCTTGAGCGGCGAGGAGCCCTCGTTCAGGAGCCAGATGCCCACGAGCGCGGTGCCCGCCGCGCCGATTCCGGTCCACACCGCGTACGCGGGGCCGACCTCCAGCGACTTGAGCGCGTAGGTGAGCAGCCCGAAGCTGCCCAGCGCACAGACCGCGAAGCCGATCGTGGG
Organism: Embleya sp. NPDC059213; assembly: GCF_042754445.1. NCBI lineage: Bacteria > Bacillati > Actinomycetota > Actinomycetes > Kitasatosporales > Streptomycetaceae > Embleya > Embleya sp. NPDC059213. The sequence goes on along the minus strand of NZ_JBHZAV010000053.1, from coordinate 37,970 downwards.
CCACAACCGGGTGAATCCGTGGCTTTGTTTGAGCATGATGGCGAAGCCGGTCTCCAGGACTCCCGCGATGATCACGATCACCCATGCCACGTGTTGCCTCCCGGCGTCGCGCGTTGCCGTCGGTGTCCCCGCACTCCGAAGGTTCTGCCCCCCGGCAGATCCACCGAAGATACGGAAACCTTTCTGCCCTTGCGACCCCGGGCACACACCCCGAACGGACTCCACCCCTCCCCCGAGCACGTGGGGAGGGGTGGAGCCGTTTTTCCGCCGATCGGCCACGGGATCCATGGGTGTACGTCCGAAGGAGTCCCGCCCGGTCGGGGTCAGACCGCGATCTCGACCTCGGCGACGGTGCCCTTCTCGGACACCACGACGCTGCGGTCCACGGTCGCGCCGGGCACGAGTGCCCGCACGGTCCAGTTGCCCGGCGCCGCGAAGAACCGGAACTGGCCGGTCGCGGACGTGGGCACCTCGGCGGTGAAGTCGCCGCCCGCGTCGAGCAGGCGCACGTAGCCGTTGATCGGCTGCCCGCCCTTGGTCACCGCCCCCTGGATGATGGTTTCCTTCGCCACGTCAACTCCTGCCAGATCCGGGCCGCCGGCCTTCGCACCGCACATCGTTCTTGCTCCCTGAAGTCGGGTAGGTGGGGTAGCCGACGCTCACTTGCCGTCGCCGAGCTCGATCGGCACGCCGACCAGCGCGCCGTACTCGGTCCACGAGCCGTCGTAGTTGCGGACGTTGCCCTGCTCCAGCAGCTCGTGCAGGACGAACCAGGTGTGCGCGGAGCGCTCGCCGATCCGGCAGTAGGCGATGGTGTCCTTCGCCAGGTCCACGCCCTCGCCCTCGTACAGCGCGGTGAGTTCCTCGTTGGTCTTGAAGGTGCCGTCGTCGTTGGCGGCCTTCGACCACGGGATGTTCTTCGCGGTCGGCACGTGGCCGGCCTTCTGCGACTGCTCCTGCGGCAGGTGCGCCGGGGCCAGCAGCTTGCCGGAGAACTCGTCGGGCGAACGCACGTCGACCAGGTTCAGCGAACCGATCGCGGCGAGCACGTCGTCGCGCCAGGCGCGGATCGAGGTGTCCTGCTCCTTGGCCACGTAGTTCGTCGCGGCGCGCTCGGGCACCTCGACGACCAGCTCGCGCGAGTCGAGCTCCCACTTCTTGCGACCGCCGTCGAGCAGCTTGACGTCGCCGTGGCCGTAGAGCTTGAAGTACCAGTAGGCGTAGGACGCGAACCAGTTGTTGTTGCCGCCGTAGAGCACGACGGTGTCGTCGTTGGAGATGCCCTTGGCGGACAGCAGCGCGGAGAAGCCGGCCTCGTCGACGAAGTCGCGCTTGACCGGGTCCTGCAGGTCGTCGCGCCAGTCGATGCGCACCGCGCCGCGGATGTGGTTCTTGACGTAGGCGCTGGTGTCCTCGTCGACCTCGACGAGGACGACCTTCGGGTCGTCCAGGCGGGCCTGGACCCAGTCGGCGTCTACCAGAACGTCGGAGCGGCTCATGGGGATACCTCCGGTGCAGAGTGCGCGGGATTGCCGCGGATGTGGCGGTACGCGGTCTCGGGGTACACCCGGGCGTGCCGCGGCGCCGCGGCAGGCGGGGGTGTGGGTGTGTCCGTGGTTGCTACGCGAGGGCCGAGTGCCCGTTCCACCGCGTCGTCACGCGGTTCGGGCCCCGGGTCCGACGGCCGGTCGCGATCCGCCTCGGGCGGATCGCCGATCGACGACTGTCGGCAAGTCAGTCAGCGCAACACAGGCAGGTCTGCGTGCGGCACAGGTCCACTGCGCGCCGCTTGGTGAGGTCGTCCGCCTGTCGCTTCACACCATCGATCGTAGGGACGGTAGGCCACTCGTGTCATGCATGGCTCAGGATGTGAGACAAAATTGTCCGCCCATTGAGATGGGCGGACAATTAATGCCGATTTGTCAGGGTTGCGCGGATGGAATCTCCAGCAGTTGCTCGCCGTCGCCGACGGTTTTGACGGCGAACCGGGTGATCTCGCCGACCGGGATGCTGGTCGCGCCCCGAATCGGGTCGCCGGGTCCGTAGTCGCCGGTCGGGACCACCCACGAGGACGCGGTCTCCACTCGGCCCCGGGTGCCGTAGACGTCCAACTGGCAGCGGGTCCCCGGCCGGATGCCGGACAGGGACAGATCCACACTGCTGCCCCACGCGGTCGCGGCGTAGCGCAGCTCGGCGCCCATGCCCGAGCGCGGGTCGCCGCCGCGGGCGATCCGGCCGCCCGGCTGTCCGGGCGGTTGTCCCGGCGGCGTCGCGGTGCCGGCCGGGCCGGCCGTCCCGGACGGGCGACCCGGGGACGCGGTCGGCGGTGCGGCCACCGGGTCGCCGGTGTCCGAGGTGTCGCCGAGGGCCCAACCGGTGAACCCGGCGAGCACCATCAGCACGGCCGCCGCGGCGGCCACCAGATGGCGCGACCGGCGGCGCCGATCCGCCTGCCGGGCCGCGGCGGACAACACGTGTGCGGGTGCGGCGCCGTTCGCGGCCACGCCGCTGGCCTGCGCCTCGGCCTCGGTCAGTCGGGCGAGCAGGGCGGGCAGGCCCGCGAGTTCCTCGTATTCGGCCCGGCAGCGCGGGCAGGTGGCCACGTGTTGGCGGACCCGGGCGGCCTCGTTCTCGGCGAGGGCGCCGACCACGAACGCGCCGAGGTCCAGGCGGGCCACCGCACAGCCCAGCCGGGCGGGCGGGCCCGCGGGCCGCGCGTCGGGAGCGGTGCCGTTCGCCGTCGCGTTCTCGTCCCCGGTGTCCGTCACGGGACCAACCCCCTTTCCTCCAGAGCCACGCGCAGCGCTCGCAGCGCGTAGTACGTCCGCGATTTGACCGTGCCCTCGGGCACGCCCAGCGTCTTGGCCGCGTCGGCCACCGAACTGCCCCGGTAGTAGGTCTCCAGCAGCACGGCACGATGCTCGGGGCTCAGCGCGGCCATCGCGTCGGCGACGTCCCACGCGAGCACGGCCCGGTCGAACTCGGCCTCGGCGCCCTCGTCCGCCACCGTCGCCAGCACCGCGTCGCCGGTCTCGGGCGGTCGGGCCCGTCGGGCGCGGCCGACGTCGATCACCACGTTGCGGGCCACGGTGCACAACCAGCCCCGCACCGAGCCCCTGGTGGGGTCCAGCGCCTCGGGGTGCCGCCAGGCCCGCAGCAGCGTCTCCTGGACCACGTCCTCGGCCCAGGCCCGGTCGCCGCCGGTCAGGCGCAACGCGAAACCCAGCAGCGGGCCGCCGTGCTCGAGGTAGAGCGTGCGGATGACCGCTTCGTCGGCGGTCGATATTCGCGAGGCGGAGTGCAGTGGATCGGCGGCGGGCCGCTCGTCCCCGGCGGGGGGCCGGGCCAGGAAGGCCCGGGCCGCCGCCGGATCCGCCTGGGCCTGGACGCCGAGCAGTTCCGAACGTTGGTGCACACCCTCTGCACGGGTGGGCGGGTCCGGCGGTTCATCCCGGCTCCCGGGACGGGACCGGCGGTGTATCCACGGCATGGCCGCATCCTCCCGTGGCGGAGCCGCCGCCGTACGGATAATCAGCCGATCATGACCCTGCCCAGCAAATACGCGGCCGGAGCGGCGAGTGCGAGGGGCAGGGACACTCCGGCGGTGAAGTGAACGAACCTGGACGGATGGTCGTAGCCGGCGACCCGCCGGCCGAGCAGCCCGAGCGCCGCGGCCGCGGCACCGAGCAGTACGGCGTACTGCGTGTCGCCGCCGAGCTTGATCGCCACGATCGCGCCGGCCCCGGTGCCGAGCAGCCAGGACGGGATCGGTGCGACGGCCGGCGGCAGTGGCATCGCCCGCACCAGTGTGGCGACACCGGCGGCGAACACCGCGGCCACCACGGCCGTGCCCGCGTCGATCGGCCCGCCGTGCAGTTCGCCCGCGACCAGGTAGGCGACGTCGAACGCGGTGATCAACGCGGCGGACGTGGTCACCGTGAGCGCGGGCAACAACTCGCCCGGCCGGGCGCCGCCGCGCGCCTGGAGCGCGAGCATCACCAACAACGTCCCGGCGAGCACGGCGGGCACGCTCGCCAGGCCCTGCTCACCCTTGGCGTAGACCGCGACGTCGGTGGCCAGGGCGGCGAGTACCACCAGCGCGATGCCCTGCCGCGCGGGCCACATGCCGTTGAGCCGGAACCACCCGGCGGCGGTGAGCACCTGCAGGAACACGACGCCCAGCGCGAGGGCCGGCTTGCCGGCGATCGCGGTCACCGCCAGGACGCCGGCCAGGCCGACCGTGCACAGTCCGGGCAACAGGCCCGGCGGATCCCAGATCGGCGTCCGGGCCGAGCGCGCGGGCGCCTCGCCGGTGCGCTGGGCCGGCACCCGCGCGAGGCGGCGCCCGGAGGCGGCGGGAGCGTCGTACCCGGCGGGCGCGTCGATCGGGTGGTCGGGATCGAAGTCGGGATGGTCGCGCTCGTGGTCGAACGCGGTGTGCTCGACCGCCTCGTCGCGCAGGTGGTCGTCCTCGGCTCGATACCCGCCGTACGAATCCGGCCCGGTCCCGGGAATCGGCTCGACGATGGCCGGCAGCACACTCGTCGCACCGCCCTGGTCCGCGTGGTCCGGGTAGGCCGAGCCGTAACCGTCCGGCCCGGGCTCGACGAGCGCGGGCGACATCGCGGTGGCGTCCGGATAGCCGTACCCGCCGGGGGGCGTGCTCGAGACGGGTTCGGCGTACTCCTGCGGGGCCTGCGCGTAGGAGTCCTGCGGATAGCCCTCGTGCGGATAGGACTGCCCGCCGTAACCGTCCTGTGTGTAGCCGTCCTGTGGGTGGCCGTCCCGGGGGTAGCCCTCGTGCGGAGGGCCTTGCGCCGGGTAGGCCGCCGGATAGCCGTACGAGCCGTGCTCGCCCGGCTGCGCGTACTGCCCGGGCTCGACGTAGCCGCCGAGCTGCCCGTCGTACGCCTCGGGGGCGGGTGTGCCGTACGACTGGCCATAGTACTCGCCGGGCGCCGCGAACGCCTGCTCGCCGCCGTGGCCCGGGCCCGGCAGGCCCGGGTCGAACGCGGGCTCGCCGGGGTGCGCGGCGGGGTCGTAGCCGCCCGGTTCCTCGTATCGGTCGCCGGTCGGGCGCCCGCGCCGGCCGCTCATCCGCCGGCGAAGGGGGGCAGGACCTCGACGGTGCCGCCCTCGGTCAGGGTGATCGCCGTGTGGTCGCGCCGCCCGACCGGGTCGCCGTCCACGACGAACGAGCAGTTCGCGACGACCGCGCCGAAGCGGACCGACTCGCCGTGCCGCTCACGGGCGCGTCGCAGCGCCTCGGCGAGGGTGGCCGCGTCGTACGGCTCCTCGGCCGTGCCTGCGGCTTCCTTCGCCGCGGCCCAGTACCGCATGGTGCCGACCGCCATCGCGCGCCCTCCCGTGTGTCCGTGTCCGCGTCGCAACCTCCGACGCCGACGGCCCCGAAGTTGTGCAGCATCCATGATGACGCCTTCGCAACGACACCCACGCCGCGCTCCGCCCGCGCCACGAACCGGTGAACCCGCGAGTGCCGGAAATCGGGTCCCCGGGCTTGTCGCGCGCCGATCCGCGGGTCGAGTGGGGTGTGGCATTCCGGTGAAAGGTGGGGTCGCGGGTGTCCGCAGTGCGGGAAGATTCCCGGGTAGGTCGGTTCCTACGAGACATGTTCGCTATCCTGGCCCCGCAGGTTCACCTCCGATGACGGGCACACCCCACGGACCCCAGAAGTGGTTCCCGACGGGTTACGGAATCGGACGAGCCGGCGACCAATGAAGGATCCGGGCGACGATGCCCCGGGTCCTTTCGTGTTTTGTGCCTGCTTTTGGGAGGTGTCCCGTTGAGTGCACTGCTGCTGCTCACGAACGCGCTCCAGCCGTCGGCCGAGGTGCTGCCCGCGCTCGGTCTGCTGCTGCACCAGGTACGCGTGGCCCCGGCCGAGGCGTCCGCGCTGGTCGACGCGCCGGCCGCGGACGTCATCCTGGTCGACGGTCGGCGTGACCTCCCCCAGGTGCGCAGTCTGTGTCGGGTGTTGCGGACCACCGGGGTCGGGGCCCCGCTGGTACTGGTGGCCACCGAGGGTGGGCTGGCCGCGCTGACCGCGGACTGGGGCGTGGACGACGTGCTGCTGGACACCGCCGGGCCCGCCGAGGTCGAGGCCCGACTGCGCCTGGCGATCGGCCGGCTCCAGGCGGCGCAGGGGGGCGAGGACGAACCCACCGAGATCCGCAACGGCGACCTGAGCATCGACGAGGCCACGTACAGCGCGAAGCTGCGCGGGCGGGTGCTGGACCTGACCTTCAAGGAGTTCGAACTGATCAAGTACCTCGCGCAGCACCCGGGCCGGGTGTTCACCCGGGCCCAGTTGTTGCAGGAGGTATGGGGTTACGACTACTTCGGCGGCACCCGCACGGTCGATGTGCACGTGCGCCGACTGCGGGCGAAACTCGGGCCCGAGCACGAGTCGTTGATCGGTACGGTGCGCAACGTCGGCTATCGGTTCGTGGTGCCCGATCGCGGCGTCGGCGAGCCCGCGCTCGCCGAACGTACGTGATTCGTCGCTCGGCGCCGGCCCGGTCGGCGGGGCCGACGGGGCGTCGGTTCCGGTGCAGTACGGCACAAAGCAGACTTATCCGGAAGAACGCGGAGGAGCATCCCGTCCCGCGTCCAGGTTGTGAACTCCCGTGAGTGGCGCCGGTCCCCGTCCCTACAATGACCGCGTGCCCAAAGTGACCCGCGACGACGTCGCCCGCCTCGCGGGGACCTCCACCGCGGTGGTCTCCTACGTCGTCAACAACGGCCCGCGCCCGGTCGCGCCGGCCACGCGCGAGCGTGTGCTCGCCGCGATAGACAAGCTGGGTTACCGGCCCGACAGCGTGGCCCAGGCGATGGCCAGCCGGCGCACCAACCTGATCGGCCTGGTGCTGCCCGACGCCCGGCAGGCCTTCTTCGCCGAACTCGCGCACACCGTCGAACAGGCGGCGTTCGAGCAGGGTCGGCTGGTGTTGATCGGCAACTCCGACTACGAGGACGACCGCGAACTGCACTACGTGCGCGCGTTCCTCGGCATGCAGGTGTCCGGGCTCGTACTGGTCAGCCAGGGCCCCTCGGAGCGCGCCGCGCGCGAGATCGCCACCCGGGACGTGCGGGTGGTGCTGATGCACCGTCAGCCCGATGCACTCGGCGGTGACGCGGTCATCCTGGACGACGTCGAGGGCGCCTACACCGCGGTCCGCCACCTGCTCGACACCCACGGCTTCACCCGGGTGGACTGCCTGGGCGGTCCGCCCAGCACGCCGGACTCGGGCGACCCGGTGACCGACCACGTCACCGGCTGGCGGCGGGCGATGACCGAGCGCGGCTTGCCCACCGAGGGTCTGCTGCACGAGGCCCCCTTCGGCCGGTTCGGCGCCTATCAGGTCGCGCTGGCGCTGCTGACCGGCCCGGATCGGCCCCGGGCGCTGTTCTGCTCGACCGACGACCAGGCGATGGGTGTCCTGCACGCGGCCCGCGAGGCGGGTGTGCGGGTGCCGGACGACCTCGCCGTGGTCGGCTTCGACGACATCGCCGAGGCGGCGATCGCCGATCCGCCGCTGACCACGGTGACCTCCGACCGGCCGGGCATGGCCCGCGCCGCGGTGGAGCTGGCGTTGGAGCGCGAACCGGCCGCCGCGGGCGACCCCCGGGTGCGTACCTTCCCCTCCACGCTGGTGGTCCGCCGTAGCTGCGGCTGCGGCTGACGGCGGCGCGACGGCCCGCGACGTCGCTCAGTACCGTGGGGCCATGGACCTCGCGGATGTGTCGATCGAGACGGTGAATCGGGCCTCGGCGGAAGACGCCTCGGCCGTGTCGGCCCTCGCGGAGGCCGCGGCCGGCGTCGACGGCGCCTCGCCGCTGTCCGAGCAGTCCCGGCTGGAGCTGCGGCACGGCGCGCCGGCCGCGCGCGAGGTGCTCGCCCGCGACGGCGGCACGATCGTCGGCTTCGCGCACCTGGACGGCTCGGACCCGGTGGACGGCCCGTCGGCCGAACTGTTCGTCGCGCCGCACGCGCGCGGCGCGGGCCTGGGCCGGGCGCTGCTGGAGGCGCTGGCGGCCGAGGCGGCCCGAATCGACGCGGACGGCCGGTTGCGGGTGTGGGCGCACGGCAAGCTGCCCGCGGCCGAGCGGCTGGCCGCGGCGCTGGGCTTCACCGCGTTCCGCGAGTTGTGGCAGATGCGCCGCGCGGGTGCCACCCCGGTCCCCGCCCCGGACCTGCCGACTGGCGTGCGGCTGCGCACCTTCCGCCCGGGCGTGGACGACGCGGCCTGGCTCGCGCTCAACGCCAAGGCCTTCGCGCACCACCCCGAGCAGGGCGCGTGGACGGCGGACGACCTGGGCCGCCGGTTCGCCGAACCGTGGTTCGACCCGGCCGGTTTCTTCCTCGCCGAGGACACCGGCACCGGCGAGTTGCTCGGCTTCCACTGGACCAAGACCCACCCCGCGACCGCGGACTCGGGCCCGCTGGGCGAGGTGTACGTGGTCGGGGTCGACCCGGCCGCGCAGGGTCGCGGGCTCGGCGCGCTGCTGACCGCGGTGGGGCTGCGGCACCTGGCCGAGCGCACCGTCGAGGGCCGTCCGCTCGCCGAAACACTGCTGTATGTGGACGCGGACAACGAGGCGGCCGTCAAGGTGTACACCCGTTTGGGCTTTCGCGTACACACTGTCGACGTGATGTACCGGCGCTGAACACGGTGTGAAACCTGGCGAACATCTGTTTCGGGTCGGGGCCACGCAGGTGCACATAGACCGCCGCGAAAAGACAATGGTCTGATGAACGCCGAGACTCCCGCCGCTCGATCCTCCCGCCACCTGACCGTGGCGGTGCCGCCCGTGAAGGCCGGCGGCACGGCCGCGGTCGCCGCGACCTCGCCGCACGCGGAGGTCGAGTTGCCGCCGGACCGGTTCCTGGACCGGGAGGGAAGCTGGCTGGCGTTCAACGAACGGGTGCTCGAACTCGCCGAGGACCCGAACACCCCGCTGCTGGAGCGGGCCCGCTACCTGGCCATCTTCGCGTCCAACCTGGACGAGTTCTTCATGGTCCGGGTGGCCGGTCTCAAGCGCCGGATCGCCACCGGCCTCGCGGTGCGCGCGGCCAGCGGGTTGCAGCCGCGCGAGGTGCTGGAGAACATCTGGTCGCGCAGTCGCGCGCTGATGGCCCGGCACTCCACGTGCTTCCACCACGACGTGCTGCCCGCGCTCGGCGAGGCCGACATCCAACTGCTGCGCTTCGACGACCTGACCGACGGCGAGCGGCAGTCGTTGTACGCGCTCTTTCGCGAGCGGGTCTTCCCGGTGCTCACCCCGCTGGCGGTGGACCCGGCACATCCGTTCCCGTACATCTCCGGCCTGTCGCTGAACCTGGCCGTGATCGTGCGCAACCCGCGCTCGGGCAACGAGCACTTCGCCCGGGTCAAGGTGCCGCCGCTGCTGCCGCGCTTCGTGGAGACCTCGCCGGCCCGCTTCGTGCCGCTGGAGGAGGTGATCGCGGAATTCCTCGGTGATCTGTTCCCGGGCATGGACGTGCTCGGCCACCACGCCTTCCGGGTCACCCGCAACGAGGACCTGGAGGTCGAGGAGGACGACGCGGAGAACCTGCTCCAGGCACTGGAGCGGGAGCTGATGCGCCGCCGGTTCGGCCCGCCGGTCCGGCTGGAGGTCGAGGAGACCATCGACCCGCACGTGCTCGACCTGTTGGTGCGCGAGCTGGGCGTGGGCGAGAAGGAGGTCTACCCGCTGCCCGGTCCGCTCGACCTGACCGGTCTGCACGCGATCGCCGACCTGGACAAGCCCGAGCTCAAGTTCCGCCGCTTCGTCGCCGGCACCCATCGCGACCTGGCCGAGGTGGAGACCGCGCAGGCCGCCGACGTGTTCGCCGCGATGCGCAAGCGCGACATCCTGGTGCACCACCCCTACGACTCGTTCGCCACCTCGGTCCAGGCGTTCCTGGAGCAGGCCGCGGCCGACCCCGACGTGCTCGCGATCAAGCAGACCCTGTACCGCACCTCGGGCGACTCGCCGATCGTGGACGCCCTGGTGGACGCGGCCGAGTCCGGCAAGCAGGTGCTGGTCCTGGTCGAGCTCAAGGCCCGCTTCGACGAACACGCCAACATCACCTGGGCACGCAAGCTGGAGCAGGCCGGTTGCCATGTCGTGCACGGCGTGGTGGGACTCAAGACACACTCCAAGCTGAGCCTGGTGGTCCGCCAGGAGGGGGACGCGCTGCGCCGCTACTGCCACATCGGCACCGGCAACTACAACCCGAAGACCGCCCGGCTCTACGAGGACCTGGGCCTGCTGACCGCCGACCCGCAGGTCGGCGAGGACATGTCGAACCTGTTCAACCGGCTCTCCGGCTACTCGCGCGCGCAATCGTTTCGACGCCTGCTGGTAGCCCCGCACTCGTTGCGCAACGGGCTGGTCGAGCGGATCGAGCGCGAGGTGACCAACCACGAGCAGGGGCTGCCGGCATACGTCCGGCTCAAGTCGAACTCGCTGGTCGACGAGCTGGTGATCGACGCGCTCTACCGCGCCTCGCAGGCCGGCGTGCCGATCGATTTGTGGATCCGGGGCATCTGCGCGCTGCGCCCGGGCGTCCCCGGTCTGTCCGAAACCATCCGAGTGCGCAGCATTCTCGGGCGATTTTTGGAACACTCCAGGGTGTGGGTGTTCGCCGGCGCCGGCGAACCGGAGGTGTGGATCGGCAGTGCCGACCTGATGCACCGCAACCTGGACCGCAGGGTCGAGGCGGCGGTGCGACTGCGCGGCGATCGACACCGCGACGAGATGACGTCCTTCATGGACCTGGGGATGAGCGCGGAGACCGCGTCCTGGCATCTGGACCGGGACGGCACCTGGACCAGGCACGCGACCGCGGCCGACGGCAGCCGGCTTCGTGACGTGCAGGAGCACCTCATCGAGACCCGGAGGCGCAGACGTGGCCCGGAGTAAGCAGGCGACCACCATTCCTCGGCAGCGCGCGGCGGCCGAGGACACCTCGGCGGGCGCGATCCTGCTCGCCCACCTGGTCGGCGAGGCCGGCGCGTTCATCGACGAACTGCCCCGGCTCGACGCGGGCGAGGAGGAGGCCGCGCACAACGCGCGGGTGGCCGCCCGGCGGATCCGCAGCGCGTTGGCCACGTGCGGTCCGCTCCTGGAGCCGGAGCCGGCTACCCGCCTGCGCGCCCGGTTGCGCGAGGCGGCGGACGCCCTCGCGGGCGAGCGGGACGCCGAGGTGCTGCTGGAGCGCCTGCTGGCCGACCTGGACACGCTGCCGGAGCGTCCCGGCTCGGCCCGGGCCCGGGCGATCGTCACCCGCCGGCTGCGTGGCGATCTGGGCACGGGGCGGGCCCGGGCGCTGTCCGCGCTCGGTTCGGGGCTGTTCACCACGCTTTCCGCGGACCTGGTGGAGCCGGCTCTGGGGCTGACCTTCACCGAGCGGGCCGGGGCATCGGGCGCCGAGGTCCTGCCCGCGCTGGTCGGCCGGACGCTGCGCAAGCTGGACCGGGCCGCCGACGCGCTGCCGCTGGCGGCGGCGGGCGTGCCCCATCCGGCCGACCGGGTCGGGTTCACCCCGTACGCGGGCACCGACGACGAGTCCTGGCACCGGGTGCGGATCCTGGCCAAGCGGGCCCGCTACGCCGCCGACATGTGCGTGCCCGCGTTCGGCCCGCCGGCCGCGCGGCTGGCCCGGCGGCTCAAGGCGGTGACCGAGGTGCTCGGGGTGCACCAGGACGCCACCATCGCCGCCGACGCGGTGGCCGAACTCGCCGCCGCTCCCCGGATCGGCGGGCCCGCCGCCTTCGTGCTGGGCGAGTTGCACGCGTACGAGCGGCGGGTGGCCACGGAACGGCGGTACGCGTTCACGCGGGTGTGGCCCAAGGCGGGCTCCCCGGAAGTGCGGGCGTGGCTCGATGGATGACCCACCCGGAGCCGCGCCCGCCGAACACGACCCGGTACTCGCCGCCGGCGCGGTGTTGTGGCGTCGGATGGGGGACGCGGTACAGGTCGGGTTGGTGCATCGGCCGCGCTACGACGACTGGTCCTTCCCCAAGGGCAAGCTGGAGCCGGGCGAGCCCTCGGTGGTGGCCGCGGTCCGCGAGATCGCCGAGGAGACCGGGTATCGGGCCATCCTGGGGCGCGAGTTGGGCGTGCGCAGCTATCCGATGCACTCGCGCCGTCGACTCAAGATCAACCGCTACTGGGTCGCCGAGGCGGTCGCGGGCGACTTCGTGGCCAATGCCGAGGTGGATCGCATGTGGTGGGGTCCGCCGGCGGAGGCCGCGACGCTGGCCGGGACGCCGGACTACACCGCGTCGCTGACCGACGCGTTTCGCACCGGGCCGCCGCCCGCGACGGTGCCGGTCCTGGTGTTGCGCGCGGGCCCCGCGTTCGCCCGGCAATTGGTGCCGATGCTGGCCGCGTTCGGGCCGGTGGAGGTGTACGGCTGCGCGGAGCCGGCCGCCGCCGCGACGGTCGCGCCCTATGTGGCGGCGGTGGGGGCGCGGGTGCGGGCGGGTGCGTACTCGGTCGCCCGAGCGCTGCGCGGCGGGCGGCCGACGCTGCTCTGCGCACCCGTTCCGGACCTGCCCGGCGTCGCCCCCGGGGTGGCCGGCACCCGGCTGGCCGCCGAGCCGTTGTTGCCCGGGGAGTTCGCGGTATTGCACGCGTGGGCGGGTCGAGTCGTGGCCATGGGCCGTTACGCTCCCTACCCGACGGGAAGCTGAGCACTTGGTCAAGCCGTGATCACGGTTTACCCAACGTCACACTGCACCCGTCTGAACATCGCGTGAACAAGATTCGGCTGTCCCGACAAAGCCCCAGTTCACGGGTAGTAAATGGCCACATGAACGGACAATTCATCCAGCGGTCGGCTTATCTGACTCGACCGTTCGAGTTCACCCTCGGTTCACTTTGCGCGGCGGATCGCTTCATTCTCACGGCCTAACTTCGTCCATGACGGCGACCGTTCGGGTCGTCGCACCACGAGTTGAGTTCGATCGAAAGGGAGCGCCGTGACCATTCGGCCCCGCAGTGTCCGTCGCGGTATCGGCTTCACCGGCCTGGCACTCGCCGGCGCGCTCACGCTGGCCGCGTGTGGCTCCGACGACAACAGCTCGGGTGACGACAAGAAGTCGTCGACGAAGGCCGCGTCCGCCCCCGGCGCCGAGGCGCCCAAGGGTGACTGCGGTACCGGCAAGCTCGCCGCCGCCGGCTCCAGCGCCCAGAAGAACGCGATGGACGAGTGGATCAAGGCGTACCAGGCCAAGTGCTCCGGTGCCTCGATCGACTACGCGTCCTCGGGCTCGGGCACCGGCCGTCAGTCGTTCTTCGACAAGCAGGTCACCTTCGCCGGCTCCGACTCGGCGCTCAAGCCGGAAGAGGTCGCCAAGGCCGGCGCCGCGTGCGCCCCCGGCCAGGCGATCAACCTGCCGATGGTGACCGGTCCGATCGCGATCGCGTACAACGTCTCCGGCGTCAAGGACCTGGTCCTGGACGCGAAGACGATCGCGGGCATCTTCGCCGGCAAGATCACCAAGTGGGACGCCGCCGAGATCAAGGCGCTGAACCCGAACGCGCAGCTCCCCGGCACCGCGATCCAGACCGTGCACCGCTCCGAGGCCTCGGGCACCACCGAGAACTTCACCAAGTACCTCAAGGCCGCGGCCGGTGCCGACTGGACCTTCGACGCGGCCCAGGACTGGAAGGCCCCGGGCGGTCAGGGTGCCAAGGGCAGCGAGGGTGTCGCCTCCATCGTGAAGTCGACGCAGGGCGGCATCAGCTACATGGAGCAGTCCTACGCGGAGAACTCCGGCCTGGGCATCGCGCAGATCAACACGGGCGCGGCGGCACCGGTCAAGCTCACCCCCGAGGCCGCGGGCAAGGCCGTCGAGGCCGCCAAGATCGTCGGCACCGGCAACGACCTGAAGCTGTCGGTCGACTACGCGACCAAGGCCGAGGGTGCCTACCCGATCATCCTGGTCACCTACGAGATCGTCTGCGAGAAGGGCACCGCCGCGGACAAGCTCCCGCTGCTGAAGTCCTTCCTCAACTACACCTCCAGCGCCGAAGGCCAGAAGGTCCTCGCGGGCATCGGCTACGCGCCGCTCCCGACGACGGTCGCGGACAAGGTCCGCGCCGCCGTGGCCGGTCTGTCCTAGTCCGAGCCCGCTGAGCGACCGACTCGTACGGAGAGAGATGTCCACGACCACTCCCACCGCACCGGCGGACCCCGAACGCAAGGCCCCCGCGGCCAAGCGCACCAAGGTCCGACCAGGCGACCGGATCTTCTCCGGTGCCGCCCGCGGCGCCGGCATCAGCCTGCTTGCCATCATGGCCGCGATCGCGATCTTCCTCGTGGTCAAGGCGACGGACGCACTGTCGAAGAACCAGGGCAGCTTCCTGACCGACCAGGGTTGGGACCCGAACGCGGCGAAGCCCGCCTTCGGTGTCGTCACCCTGGTGTTCGGCACGGTTGTCAGCGCCACCATCGCGATGCTCATCGCGGTGCCGGTCGCGGTGGGGGTGGCGCTGTTCATCACGCACTACGCCCCCCGGCGGATCGCCCAGACACTCGGCTACATCGTCGACCTGCTGGCCGCGGTGCCCAGCGTGGTCTACGGCCTGTGGGGCTACATCTTCCTGGCCCCCAAACTGCTCGGCCTGCACTCGTGGTTGTCCGACTACCTCGGTTGGATCCCGCTGTTCGACAAGGAGCAGGCGGGCGTCACCGCCCGCACGTTGTTCACCGTCGGCATCGTGCTGGCCATCATGATCCTGCCGATCATCGCGGCGGTCACCCGTGAGGTCTTCCTCCAGGTGCCCCGCGCCCACGAGGAGGCCGCGCTCGCGCTCGGCGCGACCCGCTGGGAAATGATCCGGATGGCGGTGCTGCCCTACGGCAAGCCCGGCATGATCAGCGCGTCGATGCTCGGCCTGGGCCGCGCGGTCGGCGAGACCATCGCGGTCGCGATGGTGCTCTCGCCCAGCTTCGACGTCTCGATCCACATCCTGGACCCGGGCAACAACACGATCGCGGCGAACATCGCGAACCAGTTCGGCGAGTCCGGCGAGATCGGCCGCGGCGCGCTGATCGCCTCGGGCCTGGTCCTGTTCATCATGACGCTGCTCGTCAACGGCGCCGCGCGCGTCGTCATCAACCGGCGCAAGGCGTTCTCTGGAGCGAACTCATGACCGTCCTGGACACGGGCGACAAGCGCCCGGGCATCGGTACGGACGCGGTCGAGACCGGGCGCGCGGGTCTGCCGGATCCGCGGGCGGCGTCGCTGACCCGACGCACCCTGCCGCGTCAGGTGCCGTGGGCGATCGCCGGCGGCGGTGTGCTGCTGACGATCGTGTTCAAGCTGACCCTGGACAACTGGGCCCTCGCGGTCTTCCTCGGCGGGCTGGTCTTCATCCTGACGCTGTCCGCCGTCTCGTGGCGTTTCGAGGACAGCCGCCGGGCCCGGGACCGGTTCGCCACCAGCCTGATCACCACCACGTTCGTGCTCGCCGTGCTGCCGCTGATCTCGCTGCTCGGCTACACGATCCAGCGCGGCGCGGACAAGCTCACCCCGTACTTCCTCTCCCACTCGATGCGCGGCGTGGGCGCCCGGGACGACACCGGCGGCGTCTACCACGCGATCATCGGCACCCTGGAGCAGGTCGGCCTAGCCGCCCTGATCGCGGTCCCGATCGGTCTGCTCACCGCGATCTACCTGGTCGAGTACGGCCGCGGTCGCCTGGCCAAGACGGTGACCTTCTTCGTCGACGTGATGACGGGCCTGCCGTCGATCGTCGCGGGTCTGTTCATCTACGCCTTCTGGATCATGATGCTCGGCTTCGAGGCCTCCGGCTTCGCCGGGTCGCTCGCGCTGATGATCCTGATGTTGCCCACGGTGGTGCGCTCCGCCGAGGAGATGCTCAAGCTGGTCCCGAACGAGCTGCGCGAGGCCAGCCTGGCGCTGGGCATCCCGAAGTGGCGTACCGTGCTCAAGGTGGTGCTGCCCACCGCGTTCGGCGGCATCGTCACCGGCGTGATGCTCTCCATCGCCCGCGTGATCGGCGAGACCGCCCCGCTGCTGCTGCTCGTCGGACTCACCCAGTCGATCAACACCGACCCGTTCTCCGGCTGGCAGTCGGCGTTGCCGCTGTACGTGTTCGACCAGAACCACGCGGGCAATCAGTTCGCCGAGGAGCGGGCCTGGGCCGCGGCGCTCACGCTGATCGTCATCGTCATGATCCTCAACCTGGCGGCGCGGCTGATCGCCCGCTGGAAGGCACCGAAGGCGGGCTGATGAAGGCCACGACGACGACCCGAACGGCCGACCGCGGCACCGACATCCGCACCGATCCAGAGGCAGGAATGACCAAGCGCATCGAAGTTTCGGGACTCAACGCCTACTACGGCTCGCACAAGGCCGTCGAGGACATCTCGATGACCATGGAGCCGCGTTCGGTCACGGCCTTCATCGGTCCTTCCGGCTGTGGCAAGTCCACCTTCATCCGCACGCTGAACCGCATGCACGAGCTGATCCCGGGCGCCTCGGTGGACGGCTCGGTCTCGCTGGACGGGCAGGACCTGTACGGCAACGAGATCGACCCGGTCGCGGTCCGCCGCACGGTCGGCATGGTCTTCCAGCGGCCCAACCCGTTCCCGACCATGTCGATCTACGACAACGTCGCGGCCGGGCTCAAGCTCGCCGGGATCAAGCGCAAGGGCGACCTGGACGCGATCGTCGAGCGCTCGCTGCGCGGCGCGAACCTGTGGACCGAGGTCAAGGACCGGCTGAACAAGCCCGGCGCGGGCCTGTCCGGCGGCCAGCAGCAACGACTGTGCATCGCGCGGGCGATCGCGGTCGAGCCGCAGGTGCTGCTGATGGACGAGCCGTGCTCGGCGCTCGACCCGATCTCCACGCTCGCGATCGAGGACCTGATCGCGCTGCTCAAGGAGCGGTACACGATCGTCATCGTGACCCACAACATGCAGCAGGCCGCGCGCGTCTCGGACAAGACCGCGTTCTTCAACCTCGCCGGTCCGGGCCAGCCCGGTCGGCTGGTGGAGATCGGCGACACCGAGACGATCTTCTCGGCGCCCACCGAGGAATCGACGGCGGACTACATCGCCGGCCGGTTCGGCTGACGGTCGAAGCGTCGACGGACGGTCGGGATGGACATACGAGAGGGCCCACACCGGGACAGGTGTGGGCCCTCTCGTGCGATATGTCGGTTACGGACCGGGTGCCCCGTACGTCCTGCATTACGTACGCGGGGTGCGGTCCGCGGATCAGCCCACGATCAGATGGGTGATCCCGTAGGTGCCCGCCGCGACCAGACCGGCGGCCGGCATCGTGGTGAACCAACCGATCAGGATGTTCTTGGCGACACCCCAGCGCACCGCCTTGACCCGC
The DNA here is from genome assembly GCF_042754445.1 of Embleya sp. NPDC059213. NCBI lineage: Bacteria > Bacillati > Actinomycetota > Actinomycetes > Kitasatosporales > Streptomycetaceae > Embleya > Embleya sp. NPDC059213. The sequence continues at coordinate 20,562 of NZ_JBHZAV010000053.1, read as the reverse complement.
TTGGTCGCGCCCACGCCCATGATCGCCGAGGTGATGATGTGCGTGGTCGAGATCGGCGCCTTGAAGACGTAGGCCGTGGTGTACAGGATCGAGGCGGCCGTGGTCTCGGCCGCGAAGCCCTGCGGCGGGTCCAACTCGATGATCTTGCGGCCGAGCGTGCGCATGATCCGCCACCCACCCGCATACGTGCCCAACGACAGGGCCGTCGCGCACGCGAGCTTGACCCACACCGGAATGCCGTCGCCCTCGTGATGACCGCTGATCACCAGCGCCATCACCACGATGCCCATGGTCTTCTGGGCGTCCTGGATGCCGTGCCCGAGCGCCATGCCGGCCGCCGAGACGGTCTGCGCCAGGCGGAATCCGCGCTTGGCCTTGTGCGGGTTGGACTTACGGAACAGCCAGATGATCCCGACCATCACCAGGTAGCCGGCGACCAGGCCGACCACCGGCGACAGGAACATCGGGATGACGACTTTTTCGATCACACCGTCCCAGTAGACGGTGCTGGAACCCGCGAGCGCGGCGCCGACGAGGCCACCGAACAGCGCGTGCGACGAGGACGAGGGCAGTCCGAAGTACCAGGTCAGCAGATTCCAGAAGATCGCGCCGACCAGCGCCGCGAACAGGATGACCAGACCTTGATGGCCTTCGGGGGTGGAGATCAGCCCTTCGCTGACGGTCTTCGCGACACCTTCGCCGAGGAAGGCGCCCGCGAGGTTCATCACCGCGGCCATGGCCAGCGCCGCCCGCGGGGTCAGCGCCCGGGTGGACACCGAGGTCGCGATCGCGTTGGCCGAGTCGTGGAAGCCGTTGGTGTAGGTGAAGAAGAGCGCGACGCCGATGACGATGATCAGACCAGTGAGTTCCACTGGGTCAGGACTCCTTGACGGCGATCGTCTCGACCGTGTTCGCCACGTGCTCGAACCCGTCGGCGGCCTCTTCGAGCACGTCGACGATGCCCTTGAGCTTGAGCACGGTCAGCGCGTCGTAGGCACCACTGAACAGGTGGGCCAAGAGCTTGCGGTGGATCTGGTCGGCCTGGTTCTCGAGTCGGTTGATCTCGATCCAGTACTCGGTCAGGTCCTTCATCGTGCGCAGCCGGGGCATCGCCTCGGCGGTCAGTTCCGAGGCCCGGACCAGCACCTCGATCTGGTCCGCGACCTGCGGCGGGAGTTCGTCGAGCTGATACAGCACGACCAGGTCGACGGCCTCTTCCATGTAGTCCATGACATCGTCCAGTTGCGACGCGAGGGCGTAGATGTCCTCGCGGTCGAACGGGGTGATGAACGAGGCGTTGAGCTGGCGCATGATCGCATGCGTGGTGTCGTCACCCGCATGCTCGGCCGCGCGCATCCGTTCGGCGATCTCCGGACGAGCGGAGACCTCTGCGCCGAGCAACTCCGTCAGGAGCTTGGATGCGGTGACCAGGTTGCTCGCCGCTGCGGCGAACATGTCGTAGAAGCTCGTCTCCCTGGGGGTCAGACGCAATCGCACTGGAGGTCTCCGGGATAATGAAAGTGGTCGGCGTCGATGCTAGGCGCTCCGGCGGTCCGGCATGCAAACCGGGGAGTCGACGCGGACCGCGACCGTACCCGGCGGTAATGAGACGCGCGCTCACAGCGACGAACGGGCATGCGGAAGCACCCGTTCCGCCGCCTAGGACGCCCGTCACACGGCCAGAGTATGGGCCAGGGCGGCATTCGGGTGACAGTGCGGCCTACGCTCGATCCATGTCGCCCACATCACATGGACGGATCCGGCGGATGGCCGGCGGTTGTCCGCGAAGGAGCGGATCGGGGTGACCGACGCCGCCGGCGCATGATCGGAATGCTTGCCGGATATACCCCCCGGGGGTAAATTCGGGTAATGGACGGTCGCCCGATCGAGCCATGGACACGTGGGGAACGGCCGCAGAGATACGGGAGACGACGGTGGAACAGGACTCGCAGACTCCGGACGCGACGGCAACCGCGACGCACGAGGCGTCGGGGCACGGACACGGCTACAGCGGGCGCAAGGACGAGCACCTGAAGCGGCTGCGCCGGGTCGAGGGGCAGATCCGCGGGCTGCAGCGGATGGTCTCCGAGGACGAATACTGCATCGACATCCTTACGCAGGTCTCGGCGGCGACCAAGGCGCTGCAATCGTTCGCACTCAGCCTGCTGGAGGAACATCTCGGGCACTGTGTCGCCAACGCGGTGGAAAAGGGTGGCCCGGAAGCGGAGGAAAAGGTCAAGGAGGCGTCCCAGGCGATCGCACGCCTGGTGCGCTCCTGAGGCCGCGGCGACGGGGGCCGGCCCGGGTGTGGGCCCCTGTCCCCCAGCCGCCGACGAGTCCGAGCACGGCGTCGATCTGGGCCTGCGTGAGCGGGCCCTCGCTGGCCGACGCCGCGATCATCAGGTCGCTGTAGAGCTCGATCTCGTCGAGGACGACGTGGTCGTGTACACGGCGATCGGAGAACCGTGACACCCACATCACCTCCTCGTGCGCACCCCGGACGGGCCTCGGCCCATCCAGCGTAGGGGCGGCTCCGCGGCGCCGACATGGCACGCCTGGGTCATTTGGGGACCGCCCGGAACGACGCCGCGGGAGTGACTCAGCCGCGCCCCGCCGGGGTGCCGGACGGGTTCGGCGCGACGTAGAGATCCTTGGCCTCGGGCGGCTTGACGTCGACCACGACGCCGAAGTCGTACAGTTCCGCCGCCGAGAGCACCTTCGCGGTCGCCGTCTTGGCCTGGTCCGGGCCCATCACGAAGGCGAACGACTCCTCGACCCTGCGCAGTCGGCCGGCGTCGTCGAGGTAGGCGTCGAACGGGATCGGCGCGCCGTCGAAGGTCTTGAGCGCGGCGGCCAGCGGGCCGCGCACCTCCGGCGCGGTCAGGTCGTGCGCCTTGCGGATGTCCAGCGTGCCCCGATAGTGCCGTACCGTGTCCGCGCCGAGCTTCTCGCTGCCCACGAGCACCACGTCGTCGTTGACCCCGCGCAGTATCTCGAAGGACGTCCCGGGGTCGGTGGCACCGCCGCTGACCAGGTTGCCGTCGGCCAGCCCGTCGATCGCCAACCGCACCCACTTGTCCTTGGGCACACCCGGCGACCCGTTCTTCATGTAGAGCGCGTCCGGGGTGAGGATCTCCTGGAGCGGTCCGACGATGCCGGAGTCCTTGGGCGCGTCGACCGTGAGCGAACCGATGTGCCGGACGTAGTCGAACATGCCCTGCCCGGTGAGTTTGACCACCCGGTCGGCGTTTTGCATCGTCATCGTGGTGCGGGTGCGCGAACTCTTCGCGCCGGTCGTGACATCGGCCGCCTTGCGGACCGCCAGGACCGCCTCGGACGGGCCGTTCGCGGGCCCGGCACTGCCCTTGGCCTGCGCTCCCTGAGGTTGCACGTCGTCACCCTGACAACCGGTGGCCCCGGCCAGGAGGAGGGCGCAGCAGGCACCCGTGAGCGCGGTGCGGACCAACATGTGGGGTTCTCCCGGATGCTCGGAATCCTCGCGTGACGGCCGGCCACGCGGCGGCGGCTCGACGGGACAACGAGCGAGGCGAGCCCGGGTTACGGCCGTTCGGGGGACGGCGGGTCGGCCGGTGCCGCCGCGGGCGGCAGGTCGGGGGCCGGGCGGCGCGAGCGGGCCAGGTGCCGCCGGGTCGACGCCTCGGCGCCGGCCCGATCGCCGGCCTCGATCAGGTCGAGCAACCGGTGATGCTCGGCGGCGATCAGGTTCCGGTCGGCCGGATCGGCCAACGGACGTGGGCCGTACAACCGTGCCTGGGCCCGTAGTTCGGCGGCCATCCGGACCAGGCGCGCGTTGCCCGCCAGGCCGAGCAGGTGGGCGTGGAAACGATCCTCGGCCTCCACGTAGGCCGGCGCGTCGACCCGGGCGACCGCGTCGGCGAGTTCGTCGACCAACGCCCGCAGGGCGGGCAGCGCGGCGACGCAACCGTCCTCGGCGAGCCGCCCGACGATCGGTATCTCCAAGAGCTCGCGCAGGTCGTGGATGTCGTCCAGGTCGGCGGCGGACAGGCCGCGAACCCGAAATCCCTTGTTGCGTACCGGCTCGACCAGGCCGTCCTTGGCCAGATCGAGCAGCGCCTCGCGAACCGGCGTCGCGGACACCCCGAATCGGGTGGCCAGGGCGGGCGCGGAGTAGACCACTCCGGGCTGCATCCGGCCCGCCAGCAGGGCGGCCCGGATCGCGCGCGCGACCTGTTCGCGCAGGCTCAGTCGCTCGCCCAGGCGTCCGGCGTCGCGGCCGTCCTCGGTGTCCGTGCCCATCGTGTCCGCCCCCTCGGCCGCGTCGCCGTCATCCGGCCGGGCGCGGCTCGGCCGCCACCAGCGGACGCAGCGGCCCGCGTTCGACCAGCCGCACCACCGGTTCCAGGACCCGACCCATGAACATCGACCCGACCAGCGCGACCAGCGCGCCGAGCGCGAACCCGGCGAGCACGTCGGTCGGATAGTGCACGCCCACGTACAGCCGGGAGAAACCGGTGAACACCGAGGCGAGCACCGCCAGGATCCCGATCCGGCGGTCCACCACCAGGATCCCGACCGCCAACGCCATCGTGGTCAGCGCGTGGTCGGAGGCGAAGGACGGGTCGGTCTTGCCTGCGACGAGCACGTGCAGCCCGTCGTGGCTCAGGAACGGACGCGGCCGGTTCACCCACTCGCGCAGCGGCGCGTTCGCCAGCTCCGCCACCAGGGCCGCGAGCGGGGCCCAGACGAGGCCGGCCATGGCCGCGGTGTGGTCGGGGCGGGAGCGGGCCCGCCACCACGCGAGCAGGGCGAGTACGGCGAGTACGGCGAACATGCCGTACTCGCCCATGAACTCCATGCCCCCGTGTGCCCATGAGGTGTGTTCGGTGAGTCCGTTGACGTCCCGCAGGATCTCGATGTCGAGGTTGTCGTCGGTACTCTCCGCCAGGACCTGCAAGGACACCGGTGAACCCCTTCGCGTGGTGCATTGTGGTGCGGGTGGTGCTGGTCGTACTGGTGGTGCGGACGTGCGGGTGGCGCGATGTCGCTACTTGCCCTCGTAGGCGTTGACGACCTGCTCCATCGGCCCGTCCATCTTGATCACGCCCTGGTCGAGCCAGATCACCCGGTCGCAGGTGTCCCGGATCGACTTCATGCTGTGGCTGACCAGGAAGACCGTGCCGGCCTCCTTGCGCAGCTCGCGGATCCGGGCCTCGCTCTTGAGCTGGAACTCGCGGTCGCCGGTGGCCAGCGCCTCGTCGATCATCAGCACGTCGTGCGTCCGCGCGGCGGCGATGGAGAACCGCAGGCGGGCCGCCATGCCGGACGAGTAGGTGCGCATCGGCAGCTTGGTGAAGTCCTTGCCGTTGTAGGCGTTGAGGCCGGAGAACGTGGCGATCTCGTCGTAGTTGGCCTCGGCCTCCTGCTGGGTCATGCCCATCGCCAGGCAACCCAGGATGATGTTCCGCTCACCGGTGAGGTCGTTCATCATCGCCGCGTTGACGCCGAGCAACGACGGCTGGCCGTCGCTGTAGATCTTGCCCGTGGTCGGCGGCAGCAGGCCGGCGATGCACTTGAGCAGCGTGCTCTTGCCGGAGCCGTTGCGGCCGATCAGGCCGATCGCCTGGCCCTTGTACGCGACGAAGCTGACGCCGCGCACCGCGTGCACCTCGGTGACGCCGGTGGCCTTCTTGCGCAGCGCCAGCCGGGACAGCGCGGAGGTCGCGCTGCCCTTGCCCGAGGAGGCCCCGTGCACCCGGTAGATCAGGTGCACGTCGTCGACCACGACGGTGGGCGGGATCTCCGCCGGCTTGGGGGCCTGCTTCGGTTCCTGCGGTTGGCTCTGTTCGGGCACCTCGACCTCGGACTGTTCGGTGACCTCGCTCCAACTCATGATTGCCGGCTGCTCAGCCACGGCCGTACCTCTCTTCCGCCTTCCAGAAGTACACGTAACCGCCGAAGCCCATCAGGATCGCCCAGCCGACCGCGTAGCCCCAGGTGTGCAGGGGGATGTCGGTGTGGCTGTCGATCAGCGCGTCACGCACCAGCTCGATGTAGACCGCGCCGGGGTTGGCCTCCAGCACCCGGGCCACCCAGGACGGTGCGTCCTTGGTGTAGTTGTCCAGGCTGTAGAAGACGCCGCTGACGTACAGCCAGGTGCGCAGGATGAACGGCAGCAACTGCTTGATGTCCACCATCACGGCGCCGATGCGGGCCAGCACCAGGCTCAGGCCGACGTTGAAGACGAACTGCAGCAGCAACGCGGGCACTATCAGCAGCCACTTCAGGCTGAGCGGCTCACCGGTGCCCAGCACGATCGCGCACAGCACGACCATGGAGAACAAGAGCTGCTGGAGCTGCACGATGGTGAACGAGATCGGCAGGCACGCACGCGGGAAGTGCAGCGCGCGGATCAGGTTGAGTTGGTCGCTGATCGCCCGGCTGCCGGCGAGGACCGCGCTCTGCGTGAACGTGAACACGAAGACGCCGGTCACCAGGAAGGCGACGTAGTTTTCGATGCCGCCCTTGGTCTTCACCAGGTAGCCGAAGATCAGGTAGTACACGGCCGCGTTCAGCAGCGGGGTGAGCACCTGCCACACCTGGCCGAGCTTGGCGGTGCTGTAGGTCGCCCGGGTCTTGGCGTTGGCGAAGGCGACCACGAAGTGGCGCCGGGCCCAGAGCTGCTTCGTGTACGAGAACAGCCCCGGTCGGGCGCCGCTGACCGTCAGCTTGTAGCGGGCGGCGAGATCCGCCAGAGGTTCGGACGAACCGGGGGGCGCCGATGTCCCCTGTGGGCTCAGGGTGTCGGCCTGCGCGCTGTTGGCCACGTTGACACTTTCGTCTGCGTCGGATCGAAATCGAAACGGTACGAGAATTCCAGCCTGTCAGATGACGGGCGGACGGCCGAGCCTGGTCATTCGCCAGACGGTCCGCCAGGCCATCGGCTTGCGCGGGCCGCTCGGGGTCTTCCAGCCCTCGCGGAAGCCGGCCAGCCAGGCCTGGGCGTTCTCCTTGGACGGCCGGCGGGCGGCGGTGAGCACGACCCAGGTGCCCAGGTAGGCGGGCACGATCGGCCACGGCAGGTTGCGGCGGGCCAGGTAGACCCGGTTGCGCGCGTTCATCCGGAAGAACGCCGCGTGCCGCGCCGGGCTGGTCTTGGGGTGCTCCAGCACGATGTCCGCGCGGTACTCGATCTCCCAGTCGGCGTCGAGCGCGCGCCACGCGAGGTCGGTCTCCTCGTGTGCGTAGAAGAAGTCGTCGGGCAGTCCGCCGACCTCCTCCAGCACGGCCGCGCGCACCGCGCTGGCGCCGCCGAGGAAGGTGGTCACCGGCCCCGAGCGCAGCGGATCGCCGACCCGGATCCGGGGCACGTGCCGGCGCTGGGTCTCGCCGCTCTCCGGGTCCACGATCCGGAAGCTGACGATGCCCAGGCGCGGGTTCGCCGCGAACGCCTCGCGCAACAACCGACCGGCGTCGGTGCCGCCGAGGCGGCCGTCGTCGTCGAGGAAGAGCACCACGTCGGTGCCGGCCGGCAGCCCCGCGGTGCCCACGTTGCGGCCGGCGGGGATGCCGACGTTCTTCGGCAGCGGGATGCCCACCGTGCCCTCGGGCAGCTCCGGCAGCGGGCCGCCGTTGGCCACCACGACCACCGCCATCGGGTCGCCGACCTGGTCGGCGACCGAGCGCAGCAGCCGGTCCAGCTCGACCGGGCGGTCGCCCATGGTCAGCACGACCGCGCCGAGCGTGATGCGATCCGCCGCGGTGCCGTCGCCGGTGCGCTGCCCCTGGGCAGCCGCGGCGGTCACCGGAGCCTGCTCGACATGAGCACGCTGATCAGGTGCAGCACGGTCTGCAGGAGCGCGATGGCGGCGAGCGCGCCGACCGCGATCCTGCTGTACAGCAGGCCGCCGTCGTCGAGCACCAGGTCGAGCAGACCCGCCAGAAGCAGGAAGATCGACGCCTCGACGGCGCCGACCAGGCGGTGGAACTTGAGCGAGGCGACCAGCTTGCGGGCCGAGGCGGCCCCCGAGGAACGCGGCACGGCGGCCGCGTCCTGCACGGGCGGCAGGCCGCTCTTGGCCCGGGCGCCGTCGACCAGGTCGGTCTCCGACTTGATCAGGATCGCGCCCAGCGCGGCGACCACGCCCAGCGTCGCGTAGCCGTTGAAGCCACCGCCGTCCAGGACGCCGGCGGCGTGCAGGCCGGCGCCGGAGAGCAGCGCCGCCTCGGAGAGGTAGTGGCCGACCCGGTCGAGGTAGACACCGGTGACCGAGGTCTGCCGGCGCCAGCGGGCCACCTCGCCGTCGACGCAGTCGAGCAGGAGGTAGAGCTGCACCAGGATCAGCGCCGCGAGCGGGCCGGCGATCCCGGGCAGGATCAGCGCGGCGCCCGCGGCGATGCCCGCGAGGATCATCATGTAGGTGAGCCCGTTGGGCGTCACCCGGGTCCCGACGATGCGTCGGGTGACCTGGAGGGAGATCTGCCGCATGTAGATGCGCCCGGCCCAGTGTTCGCCACTGCGCCGGTCCAGCAGGCCCTCGGGGTGTACGACCGAGCGAAGCTCAGCCGCCGTAGGTGTGGACATATTCGGTCACCGAATCCCGGATGGCGTCATTGTCGAGGTCGAGATGTTCGAGGATGGTGAAGCGTCCCGGACGGGTCTGGGGCGCGTGACTCACCGCCGCCACGAATTCGTCGATGGTCAAGCCGAGATGCTCCGGCACGACCGGCAGCTTGTGCCGATCGAGAGTGCTCGTCAAGAGCTTGGTCAGCTCGACGTCGCCGCGCAGGTACGTGGCGAACGCGGCACCCAGGCCGACCTGTTCGCCGTGCAGCCCGTCGTGACCGTCGCGCTCGCCGTAGAGCAGGTCGATCGCGTGCGAGATCTCGTGGCAGGCCCCACTGCAGGGACGCGTGGTGCCGGCCACGGACATCGCGATGCCGGAGAGTACGAGGCCCTCGGCCAGGGCCACGAGAAAGTCGTCGTCCTCGATCCCGCCCGGGCGGTGCAGTATCGAGTCGCCGGAGGTGCGGGCCAGCGCGACCGCCAGGCCGTCCACCGGCTCGCCGGTCTCGCGCTGGGAGAGCTCCCAGTCGGCGACCGCGCACAGGTTGGACAACGACTCGCCGATGCCCGAGCGCACGAAGCGCTGCGGTGCGGCGCGGACCAGGTCCAGGTCCACCACCAGCGCGATCGGGGTGGGCACGCCGTAGGAGCCGCGGCCGGCGTCGTTGTCCAGGATGCTCACCGGCGACGCGATGCCGTCGTGGGCGAGGTTGGTGGCGACCGCGACCATGGGCAGGCCCACGCGCGCGGCGGCGTACTTGGTCGCGTCCAGGACCCGGCCGCCGCCGAGGCCGACCACCGCGTCGTAGGCCCCGCCGCGCATCCGGTCGGCCAGGTCGACGGCGGCGGTCAGGGTGCCGCCGGCGACGCTGTACCACTCGGCGCCCGGCAGTTGCGGCGCGAAGCGTTCGCGCAGTCGCGTGCCGGAGCCCTCGCTGACCACCACCGCTATCCGGCCGGAGGTCGAGACCCGGCGGTCGGCCAGGATGGCCGCCAGGTCGTCGACCGCGCCCGCGCGGATGTCGACGGTGAGCGGGGTGGGAACCAGTCGGGTCAGTACCGGCACGCGATCTCCCGCGCGACCGTGAGGTCCTCGGTGGTGTCGATCTCGGTCCACGGCACCCGGGTGTCCGGCGCGCTGATCGGCTGCACGTCGACCCGGCCGCCCCGGTTCACCAGCTCCTGGTAGCCGTCCTCGTAGTAGAGCTGCGGGTCGCGCTCGAAGGTCGCCTGGAGCGACTCGATCAGCGCGGGCGCCGCGTGGCCCTCGATCAGCGTGACGCCGATGTACTCGCCGGCCGCTTCGGCCGGGTCCATCAGCTTGGTGATCCGGCGCATCCGGCCGTCCTCGCCGAGGGTGACCTTCATTTCCTCGTCGGCGAGCGGCTTGGCGGTGTCCAGGGCCAGGATGATGCCCTTGGCGCCGGACCCGGAGGTGTCGCGCGCGGCGAGCATCGTCTCCTGCACCGAGACCGGGTGCAGCGTGTCGCCGTTGGCCAGCAGCACACCGTCCGCGAGGTAGTCCCGCGCGCACCACAGGGAGTAGGCGTTGTTCCACTCCTCGGCCTTGTCGTTGTCGACCATGTGCAGCTTCAGGCCGTATCGGCTCTCCAGCACGCTCTGCCGGTCGCGGATCGCGTCGCCGCAGTAGCCGACCACGATCGCGGCCTCGGTCAGTCCGACCGTGGCGTAGTGCGACAGCGTGACCTCCAGGATCGACCGTTCGCTGTCCGGCGCACCGGGCGCGCCCACCGGCACCAGGGCCTTGGGCAGCGTGTCGGTATGCGGGCGCAGCCGGCGGCCGGCGCCGGCGGCGAGAACGAGGCCGATCATGAGAGGTCTCCAGTTCGATCGGAGGCAGCCGCGGCGGCGGCCTCCAGGGGGCGGTACGACGGCGTCGGGGCCGTGGGAGCCGGTCCCACCGGAGTGGCGTCCTCGATGTCCGGGCGCGCACCGCGCACCCAGAACGTGACGCTCTCGGTGAGCACGATCGCCGCGAGCACGACGGCCGTCACGATCAGGCCGGTGCGCAGGGTCCCCGAGCCCAGCGCGGCCAGCACGGTCACCAGGAGCACACGCCCCTCGTGACCCAGGACCAGCCACACCAGTGCCCGGGGCGGGGCCCCGTAGCCGCCACGCAGGCGGTACACCGTGTCGTAGTGATGGTAGGCCGTGGCCGCGACCAGGCCGAATGCCGCGCCCACCGCGGTGGGCGCCACCTTGGCGGCGAGGATGGTGATCGCGGCGTACTCCGCGGCGCGGAACACCGGCGGCACCACCCAGTCGAGCCGACGCACCAGCGGTCGGCCGATCGCCACCCCGGCGCACAGGGCGTACACCCCGGCACCGGCCAGGCCCCACCACTCGCCCGCACCGCCCGCGAGCAGGACGGCGAGCAGTGCCGCGGTGCCCAGCAGCGCGGCGGCGGGGGCGGGCACGCGCAGTCGCAGTCGGGCCACCGCCTCGGCGAGCGGGCCGCTGTCGGCGAGCGCGGCGAGGTGTTCGCCCACCTGCGGGACGAACGCGGCGCGGCGCGGCAGCGAGCGCAGGATCCGGCCCAGCGAGGTGTAGCAGGCGGCCAGCACGCAGCCGACGATCAGCACGACGAAGGTGATCCGCGGCGTGGTGGTCGCGGTGAGCACGGCGATCAGCGCCCAGCGCTCGCCGATCGGCAGGATGATCATCCGCCGGGCCCACACGGTCCAGCCGACCGAGTTCAACTTGCCGGAGAGCTTGGCGCCGGCGCCGCCGTCGGCGCTGTCGTCGTCCCCGCCGCCGATGCCGCGCCGGGTCTCGTTGAAGGCGAAGTCGACGATGTGTCGGGTGGTCATCACGACCATGGCGACCAGCGCGAGAGTCCACACGTCGTCGTCGTGCCGGGCCGCGCCCATGGCCAGGCCCGCGTAGACCGCGTACTCCTTGGCCCGGTCGAAGGTGGCGTCCAGCCAGGAGCCGATCCGCGAGTAACTCACCGCGTAGCGGGCGAGTTGGCCGTCGGTGCAGTCCAACACGAAGGACAGGTACAAGCCGAGCGCGGCACCGATGTAGCCGGCGCGGGTGCCGGTGGCGGCACCGGCCGCGGCGGCCAGCGCGACGAACAGCGAGGCGACGGTGACCTGGTTGGGCGTCAGCCCCCGGCCGGCGCACCAACGCGCGAGGTAGCGCGACCAGGTGCTCACCGCGAAGGTGGTGAAGAAGCCGTCGCGGGCCTTGACCGCCGAGTTCAGCCGGATGCGTTCCTCGTCCACGGCCGCCACCGCGGCCAGGGCCTGCTCGCGTTCGACGGGCCCGTGCGGGACGGCGGCGACCAGGTCGCCCAGCGGCACGACCCGTACCGACACGCGGCCGTCCGCGATCATGCGTTCGGCGATCGCGTCCGGCACGCTGATGTCGGCGGGCAGTCGGCCGAGTTCGGCGAGGACGCGGCCGGCCTCGGCCCGCGCGTCGCCCTCGACGACGAGCACGCCGGGCACGTGCGTGGCCGGGAAGCGGGTGTCCGCGATCGCCAGTCGCAGTGCGTGCCGATGCCCGACGAAGCGCTGATCGACCAGCGCGATGCGGTCGGTGTCGGCCGCGATCCGCGGGTCGAGCCCGGCCGCGGGCACGACCTGCACGTCGGGCACCGCCCGGGTCAGCGCGGCGAGTTCGGCGAGCAGCGCGGCCGGATCGATTCCGGCCGGGGAGGGCAACGATGTTGACGCCGTGATGACCAGTGCCGTGGACAGGCGCCATCACTCCTTACGAGCGGTCGCCGGAGCAACTTTGATGTCAAAGAGGTCGACGGGGCGCAGCCCCGGTCGAAACAACGAGACAGGCTAGCCGATCACGGGGAGCCTCGATACCGTCCGATCCGCCCCGCTCCATCCTGGCAGGCTCGCCCGCCGGGCCCGGCGCCGGGCCCGGGAAAAGCGGCCGCGCCGATGGAACCGGAATGCGAGTTCGACGCGTCTCCACCACGAGGCGCAGCGCTACCCGCCGGTGGGCGACATTCGCCCGGTGATCCGCCCGTTGGCTAGGATCCAGGCAACTCGTGCGTACATTTTTCAGGTACTTCCCCCCACTTCGTCACGATCGACCACCGCACCGGTCGGTCGACGAAGCGCCCTCAAGGCACAGCTCGAGTCTTTCGCACAACCCGGAGGCAGCCGCAATGTCATCACCCTCCACGCCAGACGTGAGCGTGGTCGTCATCGTTTACAACGACGCAGAACGGCTGCCCCGCGCAGTGCGTTCCGTGCTCGCGCAGACGTTGAACAGCCTGGAGGTGATCATTGCGGACGACTGCTCCACGGACACGACACCGGATGTGGCCCGGGAGCTCGAGGCGGCCGACCCGCGCGTGCGCTACGTCCGCCTGGAGCACAACAGTGGTGGCTGCAGCGCGCCGCGCAACCGGGGCATCGAGGTTTCCCGCGCGCCGTACGTGATGTTTTTGGACAGCGACGACGAACTGCCTCCGCACGCGTGCAAGAGCCTGCTGCTCACCCTGGAGAAGAGCGGCGCGGATTTCGCGACCGGCGATGTCGAACGTTACTTCGAGGCGACCGGGCGGACCGCCCTCTGGTATCCCGATCTCTTCCTCGAGGAAGAGGTGGTGCACGGGCTCCAGGAAAAGCCCGAGATGCTCTTCGACCACCTCTCCACGAACAAGATGTATCGCCGGGAATTCATCGAAGAGCACGGCCTTCGATTCCCGGTGGGAATCCACTACGAGGACCAGCTCTTCTCCGCGCAGGCGTTCTCCCTCGCCAAGAGCTTCGTCGTGGTCCCCTGGGTCGTCTATCGCTGGTACCTGGCCGCGGCGAACGAGAAGCTCTCGATCTCCAGCAGTCGACACAAGATGCAGAACGTCGTCGACCGGATGACGGTGGCCCGGCTGGTGGACGAGTTCTTCGTGCAGGCCGGGCAGAGCCGGGCGCTGAAGACCGCCAAGGACCACAAGTTCCTGCGCCACGATTTCCGGCTCTACCTGGGCGATCTCCCGCATCGGCCCAAGGAGTGGGTGGCCGGGTTCGCCGAGGCCACGGTGCCCTACCTGGCCACGCTCAACGACGAGGCGTACGCGCTGCTGCCGCCCGACGAGCGGATCTGCCTGTACCTGCTGCGGGCCGGGCGCCTGGAGGAGACCGTCGAGCAGGCCCGCATCCTGGGTCGCCCCAAGGTCGCCCCCCGCTATGTGACCCGGGCGGACGACCGCGCGTACTGGGGTCGCGTCGTGCCGGAGACGGCCGAGGCCCGGGAAAACCTGGACGTGACGGAACGCCACTACGAGAACCAGGTCTTCGAGACCGCGATTCTCCGGCACGAGGTCGAATCGTTCCGCACCGAGGGCACGGCTCTCGTCCTGCGCCTGCGCACCTACGACCCGGGCCTGCTCCTGGGCGATGAACCGGTGGAAGCCCGGGTGAATCTCGGGACCACCGGGCGCATCATGCGCACTCCGTTCCGGTTGCTCCCGGACGGTCCCGGCGAGTTCGCCGGCGAGGTCACCCTCGAACTGGCCGATGTGCCGCTGGGCATCAACGGTTTCGTGGGCCGGCGCCACCCCACCGTCACCCTTCGCCAGGGCGACCTGACGAACACGAACATCCTGCTCGGGCAGCTCGGGTTCACGCCGCTCGCCCGCCGGATCACCTACCGCCGGATCGAGCGGCATTCGGTCCGGATCGAGTGCGAGCCGGCCGGCGCGGGGCGCTTCCAGATCACCTGGGACCGGACGGGGGCCTTCAAGGAGGTCAAGCGGCTGGGTCCGATCCAGCGTCGGATCAAGCGCAAGGTCAAGGCCGCGCGCAAGAAGCTCAACAGCCACGAGAACAAGGCCACGATCTACCGGGCGCTGACGCGGCTGCCCGTGCGCAAGGGGCTCGTGCTCTTCGAATCGGTCGAGGGCAAGGGCTACTTGGACAACCCGCGCTACATCCACGAGGAGCTGGTGCGCCAGGGGCGCCCGGTCGACGTGGTGTGGTCGTACGCGGGCGACACCTCGACCTTCCCCGAGGGCGTCAAGCTCGTGCGGCGCGGAAGCTGGCAGTACGTGCACACGATGGCGCGCGCGCAGTTCTGGGTCGACAGCCACAATCTCCCGTCGATCTACGCCAAGCGGCCCGAGACGCACTACCTGCAGACCTGGCACGGCCAGACCATGAAGACGATGGGCTTCGACGTCCCCTCGCTGCGCAACGCGGCGGACGACGCGCAGTCCAAGCACCAGGCGATGGTGGATCGCTGGGACCTGTTGGTCTCGCCCAGCGAGGAGTTCGAGCGCACCTTCGTGCCGGCCAACAAGTACACCGGCGACCTGCTGCGCACCGGATACCCCCGGAACGACGTGCTGGTGCGCTGGGAGGAACCGGAGCAGTTGGAGCGGGCCCAGGAGGCCCGAAACCGGCTCGGCGTCCCGGACGGCGCGCGGGTGCTGCTGTACGCGCCCACCTTCCGCGACGGCGGACGCAACACCGGCTCCTCCATCCGCGTCGACCTGCGCGAACTGGTCGACAACCTGGACGACGACTGGATCATCGTGGTGCGCGCGCACTACTACGACCGATTCACCGTCCCGGCGGAACTGGCGCACGTGGTGCGCAACGGTTCCAATTTCCCGGATGTCAACGACCTGCTGCTGGCCTCGGACGCGCTCCTCACCGACTACTCGTCGCTGATGTTCGACTACGCCAACCTGCGCCGCCCGATCCTGCTCTTCGTCGACGACTACGAGAACTACAAGCACGGCGAGCGGGGCACGTACTACGACCTGGAGGAGATCGCTCCGGGCCCGATGCTCCGCGAGACGTCGGAGCTGGTCGACGTATTGCGTGATCTCGACCCTGTGGTCGAGGAATACGCGGAGCGTTACGAGAAATTCCACACGATGTTCTGTTCTTATGAGACCGGTCATGCCAGTCGGACCGTCGTGGACGCCTTCTTCGGTGAGGAACAGCAGTGAGGACCACCCGGACACGCCACGTCTTCTTCGTGGGTATCGACGTCGACTCGCTCGGAGGGTCCCAGCGGGTCATCCACACCCTGGCGCAGGGTCTGGGCGGACGCGGACATCGCGTCGAGGTGGTCGGCATCCGTACCGCCCCGGAGCCCTTCCGCTATCACGACGAGCCCACCTACGAGCACACCACGCTCTATCCGGACACTCCGGCGGCGGCCTGGCACGCCAAGTCGCTGACCGAGCGGCTCAGCCCGACCCGGAACCTGAGCGCCCGGCGCAACAAGGCGGCGCGCACCGAGGCCCGGGCCAAGCTCCAGGCACGCTTCGACGCCGTGCCCGAGGGCTTCGTCGTCTTCGGCTCGCCGTGGGCCGCGGACTGGGTCCTGCCGCTGCACTGGCCGCAGCTCAAGGGCATCGGCCAGTACCACGAGTCCTTCCTCCAGGCCCGCACCTCGGAGAACAAGGACCTGATCCTGCGGCACTACCCGCTGATGAGCAAGGCACTGTTCCTCAGCCAGGGCGACGCCGACGAGTTCACCCGGCTACGGCTGCCCAACGCGGGCGTGATGCCGAACCCGCTGTCGTTCTACCCGGACGCGGTGGCACCGGCGGGGACCCGGCGGGTGGCCGCGGTCGGCCGGCTGGAGGGCATCAAGCGCCTGGAACGGCTGCTGTGGGCCTTCGCCGAGGCCACCCGTGATGCGCACCAGGACTGGGAACTGCATCTGATGGGCGACGGGCCGCAGGAGGACTACCTGCGGGAAACCGCCGTCGAGCTGGGCATCGCCGATCGGGTGATCTTCCGCGGCCGGGTCTCGGACATGAGCCGGGCGCTGCGCGAGGTCGACATCGTCGCCCTCAGCAGCGAGAAGGAGGGGCGCCCGATGGCGCTGGCCGAGGCCGCCGCGTGCGGGGTGCCGGTGGTCAGCTTCGACCTCTCGGCCGGTGTCCGCGAACTCGTCGACGACGGTGTGACCGGCGTGCTCGTCCCGTCCGGGGACATGCCGGCGCTGGCCAGGGCGCTCGAACGGCTGATCGCGGATCCCGAACTGCGCTGCACCTACGGCAAGGCCGCACGCGAACACGTGCGGCCCTATGCCCTGGAAGCGGTGCTGGACCGCTGGGAAGACCTCTTCGACGAGATCGACCGCTGACGGATCGACGCCCGCTCGTGCGGTCCCGGAGTCACTTCCGGGGCCGCACGACCTCGTCCACCCGGTAGTAGCGGGCCACGCATCCCGCGGCCCAGTCCTTGGCCCGAGGCACCATGAAGGCTTCGGCCAGGCCACCGATCCGATGCGGATCGTAGGTCACCACCGTCGCCCCGCCCCGCACCTGGGCCCGAGTGCGCGCGTCCTCGGCGTCCCACTGTTGTGCCCGGGTGACCGTGGTCCTGGTCAGGTCCCGCATGACCCCGACCCACTCGACCAGGGACACGGCGCTGAAGACCGCCGCCGCCAGGGCGATCACCGCCAGGCCGGCGCGTCCGGCGTTGCCCCGTCGGGCCGCCAACGCCCGCAGCGCCACGCCCAGGCACACGCCCCACAGGCCGAGCACGACCAGGGTGGGGCCGAGGAAGTTGAGCCACGTACGGCTGTAGGACCACCCGCCGGGGCCGTAGCCCAGGCGCAGCGACAGGGTGACGCCGAAGCTGATCACCAGGAACATCGGCGCCGGCAGCACCAGGACCACGGCCTTGAGCCAGGTCGGCCCCGGCAGCAGGGGCCCGTCCGCGACCAGCCGTCGCGTCACCAGGCCCAGCAGGACGCCGATCGCGACCACGGCCAGATACGTCCACGTCGAGGTGATCGTGTCCAGCACCTTGAGCCACTCGTGATACCCGGACTTGAGCACCTTCGGGTCGAGCGCCGACTCCCCCGTGCCGGTCGCGGCCCGGCGCAGCTTGGCCCCGGGGGAGGTGTAGAGCAGACCCAGCCCGACCACGAGACCGACCAGGGCGGACACGTTCCACAGCAGTGCGAAGCGTTCCTTGCGGCGGATCGCGGCGGGCAGTGCCACCAGCGCGGCCACACCACACATGGCCAGCGAGACGACGGTGAACGGCTCACTGAGCATGCCGATGAACAGACCGACGACCCCGATCCCGATCACGGCCACCTGCCGGCGCTTGGGCGTCGTGGCGGTCAGGCACCAGAACAGGCTCCAGACACCGATCACGAACGGCAGGGTGTGCGAGATGGTGGCCGGCGCCCACAGCAGGGCCTGGTACGGGATCGGCATGGACAGGAAGACCGCGCACGTGGTGATCAGCGCGAGCAGCAGGTACACCGACGCGGGCGCCTCCCAGCCGAGCCGCGCCCACAGGGTGCGGTAGAGCAGGAACAGACCCGCTGCCAGGAACACCAACAGCAGCAGTGGCAGCACCTTGACGCCGGCGAGACCGTCGCCGTAGACCAGGCCGGAGACGAAGGCGTTGGAGACGCGGCCGTTCTGGGTGTTCCAGAAGTCGTCCATCAGGCCCCAGGTGCCCATGTCCCGGGCCTTCCACAGGACGCACCAGTCGTCCGAGCTGGGCCGCACGAAGAGTCCCAGGAACGCGCCGACCGACAACAGGATCCCGGCGACCGCCGCCCCCGTCAGAGCCCCGGCCCGAATCAACGTGGCGGTTGGGACGTGGGTTCCCGACGGGGATAGACCGAGACGGCGCACCAGCGACCCTTCCGAGGCGAACTACGATGATCGAGAGCGGGCCCAGGATACGGGCGGTCCGGGGGCCCGGCCGATTCGACGGGGGCCGCTGCGCCGGCTGCGGCGAAGCGGGCCACGGCTCGGCTCGTGCCAGACTAGCCATCGCCGCCAGGCGTTGGACCTTCGGACCCTGTGGAACCACGAACGCAGATTTCGAATCTGGTCATATAACCATGCCTCGATCTCCATACCTGCTCCGCACGCCGATCCGCCTGCGGTCTCTACCTCCACTGGAAGGCGCCGGTACGTGTCTCTCCCACGTCGTCTGAGCCGCGGATGGACGTTGGTCCCGATAGCCCTGGCCGTCCTGATCGGCATCGTGTTCCTGGTCCGTTCGCCCGGATCGTCGACCCCGTCGAAGGACGCTGCGGCCGCGCCCTTCCCCGAGGTCTACTCGCCGGACTTCCCGGGTGCGTACGTGCAGGTGGTGGCCCATCCCGATGACGACCTGTACTTCATCAACCCGGAGATCGAGAAGTCGATAGACCACGGCAGCGCGTCCACGACCATCTATCTGACCGCCGGCGAGGCCGACGGCTGGCGGGCGCCGTCGGGTTCGAAGCAGAAGTCGTTGGACCGCTCGCAGTACGCGACGGCCCGGCAGAACGGCCTGCGCCAGGCGTACGCGGAGATGGCGGCCGGCAACCGCAACGCCAAGTGGGAGCGCTCGACCCTGAAGACCCGGGTCGGCCTCGCCGAGGTGGACACGCTCGTGGCCAAGCCGCGCGTGCGCCTGGTGTTCCTGAACATGCTCGACGGCGGCGGGCATGTCGCGAAGGAGAAGCAGGTCGGTCTGCGGCAACTGTGGGAGGGCTCGATCCCGAGCATGCCCACCTTGATCCCGGCCGGCGGCCCGGTCAAGAACACCTACGCCTATACGAAGGACGCCCTGGTCGGCACGCTCACCGACCTGTACGCCCAGTTCGCGCCGACCAGTGTCCGCACCCTGGACCCGGATCCCGAGCCGCACGTCTACTCGCCCGAACCCGGCAAGGGTTACGTGGACCACCCGGACCACACCGCCGCGGCGCTCTTCGCCCAGGCGTCCCTGGCCGACTATCAGGGCCCGGGCAACTCGCGCCGCATCGTGGTCACCAGCTTCCGCGGCTACGGCAACGCCTTCTGGCCGAGCAACCTGGCCGCCGACGAGTTCAAGCGCAAGAAGTCGATCCTGGACATCTACGGCGGCGGCAACCCCGACCGCTGTTCGCTCGAATTCGGGTGTGGGGACCGGAACGTGGGCACGACCGCCGAGAAGTCGCTGTGGCCGCAGACCACCTACGCGCGCTACCCGGTCACGCCGACCTGGGCGGGCACCCTGCCGGACGGCCGGCTGACCGCGTTCGCGGTGCTGGACGGGCAGGTCAGCCAGTGGACCGAGAAGAAGGCGGGCAGCGGCACCTGGGGCAGCCCGGCCTATGTCGGCGGCGGCTGGCTGGCGCCCACGCTGAGCGTGGCCAAGACACCCGACGGCAAGCTGCGGCTGGTGGGTCTGCGGACCACCTTCGGCCCCACCGCGCCGACCCAGAAGCGCGAGATCGTGACCGCGACGCAGACCGAGCCGGGCGGCAAGTTCGGCCCGTGGTCGGTGATCGGCAACCCGGACGCGGCCGACCCGCAGCTCGCCCGCAACGTCGGGGTGCCCGCCGTGGCGGTGAACCAGGACGGCCGCATGTCGGTGTTCGTACGCAACGGCGGCCGCGGTTTGAGCAGCAGCACCGAACTGGCCAACGGCACCTGGGGCCCGTGGGCCAACCTGGGCGGCGCCGACCTCCAGGACGGCCTGGCCACCGTGACCACCCGCGCCGGCCGGATCGAGGTCTTCGCGTCGACCAGGGCCGGCATGGCGCGCTGGGCCCAGCCCAAGCCCAACACGGCGCTCGTGGCCGACCCGAGGTTCCGGGGGCCGGCGGTCTCCTCCGCCCCGACCGCGGTGATCGAGGCCGACGGCCGGATCGGCGTCTACGTCCGCAGGTCGCCCGACGGGGCGGTGATCGCGCTGCGCCAGACCGCGCCCGAGGGCGGGTGGGCGGCCGAGCCGCGCGACCTCGGTGTGCCGGGCGGCACCGGGACGGTCGCGGTGACACCGCGCGCCGACGGCAAGGTGGCCCTGGTCGTGCGCAACAACGGCGGCGGGGTGAGCAGCGCGGTGGCCGCGCCGGACCGGGACGCGCTGCCGCTGCGCTGGAACGACGACGGTCGCTACGTTCCGTACACCCCGCTGGCCGCGACGGACTCGACCGGTCGCACCGTGTTGCTGGCCCTGGGTCAGGACGGGCGCATGCTGGTCACCAGGCAGCAGGACCCCGTCGCCGCCGCACCGTTCGGCAATTGGCTGCCGATCGGCAACTAGCGGCGCGGTCGGTGT